>JALGSS010000560.1 GCA_029821745.1 Candidatus Zipacnadia bacterium | reverse complement strand
CGCGGGGGGCACTGGTAGCTGTATTGATCCGGCCCACGCCCCCCTCGGAAGCCCTCGAGTTCCAGGCGCCAGCCACCGGGGACCTCCGACTGTGCGTAGCGCTGCTGCTCCCGGGCGAGTGTGCCGACGGGGTCGCGCACGATCTGGTCAACGAGGGGATCGGCGTACCAAGGCTTGCGGTCCAACCGGATACGGGCGACGCGGTACAACCAGTCCTCCATGGGCAGCCGCCGGACGAACTGCCCGATCCGCATGTCTCGACCGATTGCGAGGAACTCGCCGAGACGCCGGGCGAATGTCTCCTCACTGACGACCAGGCGACCGTTGAAGGGATTGCGAGCGTTCACATCTCCGAACAGCACGCACAGCTTTTCGCCCCGCACGTGGTACAGGCTGGGCAGGTCCTCAGCCACGGCCCGCTCCGCCTGATCCAGCCACGCCAGGGCGGAATACGCGAACTCCGGCGTGACAGTGTGCGGGCTTGCGGCCTCACACATCTGGTGGATGGGCCGCTCGGCCACCTCGCGATACATGTAGTTGAAGTAGGCCCTCACGTACGGCGCGGCGTCCCCGTAATAGGCCTGCATGAACTCGTCGATCATTGGCTCGACCGGCGTGTCCGGGTGCCACAGCAACTCGCTTTGCACGTAGATGAACAGCTCGTTGAATGCCTTGGGGGTTCCGCAGTAGAAGAGGCCGCGGATGCCATTGGCTGCGTAGAAATCGAGCTTCCCCTTCATCGCATAGAAGCTCCCGAAGGGCTCGTACCAGTTCTGGTACCCCGTCGGGTAATCGAAAATGTACATGTTGCGATCCAGCCTGTCAGGTCCTCTAATCCCTGCTTGTTCTTCGGACAGGTGAAGTCGTGGCTGTGACACCCGGTCCTCGGTGGGTACGGGCAGTACTGCACCATCACGTTCGGCGCAGGCATCACTCGCGTAGGCGGCGGGGATGTGGCGGAGGTGTACGCCAGGGTGATGATCCGCTTGTCCGGGTACTTCTTGGCCACCTCTCGGGCGATGTAGTTCACGTAGGTGAGCAGGCGGTCGGTCATTTCGACGCCGGGGACGGCGTCCAGCGCCTTGCACTCGTCGCACTGACACCAGGCGAACCCGTCGCCCTGTGAGACCCCGAAGAAAGTGCGGTCGCTCTGCTTGTCGATGAGCGCGAGCATGCGCTCTGCGGAGATCCGCTGGACATCGGGGTTCGAGAGGCACAGGTGGACGTCGAACCGGTTGTTGTTGGGATCGCGGTGCAGCCGCAGGCCGTCCTTCTGGAGCGCAAAGTACTCCGGGTGCTCCTCGTGGTACTTGTCGAAGGGCAGCAAGTAGCCGGCGGAATGCACGATGTTCCCGGGCTCGCCAAGCTCCGCGGGGTTCATCAGATCGTCGCTGGGTGTCTGCCCGAGCTTCATGTTCTGGGCCAGTTTGCGGAACTCGTAGAAGGGCTTGTCGGCCAGGTGGCAGGCGGGAATGACCAGGTCATTCACCTCGGGAATGGTCTCACAGGCCCGGCCGTAGAACCTGCACCCCACATGCTTCAGGAGGGCGTAGGCACCGTAGACAGTGCCCAAGTCGCGCCACCCGCAGATGGCGGCCTTGCCACCGGCCACCTTCACCACGTACCCATCGCGCTCTACCGCGTCAAGCTCATCCTGGGAGACGAGACCCGCGTCCCTGGCGAGGGAGCCGACGACGATGGCGCCCAGGGGGATGCTGTTCGCCGAGGCTTCGCGACGCTCGAGTTGCTTGCCCGTGATCCGTGCCAGGTAGTTGACCAGCTCATCTGCCGCGAGAGCTTCGCGCTTGGTGGGATCCGCGGCGGTAAGCACAGCCGAAGCGGGGGCATTCGGGGCGATGGTGATGGTGCCCGGAGCGCGAACCGGCAGTGGCGGGCGCACGCTCAGTTCGTAGGTGCTGATAGTCTCTGCTCCCGGCCTGAGTGCCGCCCCGGCGAAGGGCCAGATGCCGAACTTGGCGCCGTACCGCTCATCCCGACCGTCGAAGGGATACAGCGTCCCGTAGGACTTCGAGCGGACGTCTATGGTCAACGTCGCCGCTTTGAGTGTCAGCCCTACCTGCGCAGGTGCGAGGGCCCCATCCACGCGCTCAGCCGGGATCGCTTTGCTGTCGACCACGGTGCCCGCGACGTCCCACGTCTCAATACTGCCCCCGGCGAGGAGGTCCGCCGGGATGTGGAAGATCGCGTACTCGATGGGTCCTATCTTGGCGTCCTCGGCCGGCGTGATGCGGACGGTGACTCGCACGCCATCCTCGGAGACCTCCGCCGTGTACTCGAAGCTCCCGCCCGGCAGGTCCGCGGACAGCGTCGCAGCACGGCCGTCCTCCGACACACTCACGGTGCCTTGGGCCCAGGCCGCCGTTGAGGACAGGAACGTGCCCTCATACCCCGGATTGAAGCCATGGAAATACGAGCCCGTGCTGATGGGCGTGCCCTTGTGTGTCACGGTCACGCCGCGATCTCCAAGCGTGACGGTGTAGTCGCCCGCCGAGATCGTCGCAGGCTCCGCGGCAGCCCAGACGGTCACGGTGGTGAACACGAGAAACAGCGCGAGTAGGATCGATGTCAATTGCGCGGAAGTCATCCGAAGCACTCCTTTGGGTTCCGCATGATAGTGGGCCCGGCATTCTGGTTGTGTTCGGGAAAGCCAATCATGGGCACGGGGTGTCGCGTCGTGTGCGCAGGGGCCCCGTGCAAGGCGACTCACAGGCTCGACGGGGCCCCGATCACTGTACGACGTGACCACCCCGCAGCTACTTGAGTGGGGTGTTCAACGCAGCCGCACTCACGATCCTGCCCGGGCCTGTTCCGACACGATCACGGCCCCAGCGGGACCTTCGCGCACGAGCTCGATCTCACCGTCGGGGTCAGCGTCGATCGTGAACGTATCCAGACCGTCTCTGTGGGTCACGGTGACAATCAGCGCGCCGTCCTCTTCGCCGGCACTCACGGCAGTCACGCGTGGCGTACCCTTGTGCGGCTCGAGCACCGTGACCCACCTGGATGCCGTCGCTCTCCGGCGCGCGATGCAAACACTCGTGTCGGCCTTCTTCTTCGGGTCCTTGGCGAGGATCAGTTCGCCGCCGTCGGGCTGCACCTGTAGGAGCCTGAGCGAGTTCTCGCCTTCCGTGAAGTCCGCCTGGAACGTGCCCGCAGGGGGTGTCCCTCGGCGGATCGCCGTCAAGTGATTGTAGCCCCACGCGTCCCACGGGCTTTCTGTGAGCTCCTCCAGCTTAGCGGCAGCCGAGACCTGCCCGGGCCCGTGGAAAGCGAGGTCGTAGGTGTGTTCGGCGTTTGACGTGGCGCGGAAGACATCGAGAACGTACCGGTCGACGAGACAGAGAGTGCGGTCCATGAGCACGCCGGGCCGGGATGGAACAGTCGCAAGACCCCGAAGACGCGTTGGTCTCCCCTCTCGCCCGCCCAGATGCTCTTCGACTTGCCCTGTGGTGCCTGAGCGACCTCATCGACTGTGAGCGTGTTGTGGGCGATGGACTGGTTGGCCCAGGTTAGGTGCATCGGGTTGTTGTAGCCCCACGAGCCGGCGTCCGGCCCCAGTACCTTCCCCAGCCCGTACAGGTCGAAGTGGAGCCGGTCCGGGTGGTCGTGCCCGCTGCCGTACGGGCCATACGCGAGATTCACTGCGGTGGCATCGAGGTCTGTGGCGTCGTCCCGCAGGATGGCGAAGCCGCCGACCGGGAACAGGGTGCACCCATTCTCGTGGCGTCCGCTGATACCGATAGTGGCGTCTTGGGCCAGAGAGTACTCCCCGGCCGGGACCTCCTTCACACTGTTGAGTAGGTCCCAGAAACTGATTCTCCGCCCGTCGACGGCGACGTCCCCGAAATCGGGATTGCGGACGACATTGCGCGTGTCGTCGCCGGCCTGAACCGAGATGTCATCCCACAGGACCTCACCCGCGCCGCCTTCGAGAAACACGTGGAGGCGCACGCTGCGCACGTCATCCGGTCCCGCGCCTTCTCGAGGCGGCAACTCGATTGTGACCTCCCGCCAATCGCCGGCCTCGGTAACGCGATTGCTGAACAGCGTCCCCTTGCCGTCGAAGTTCGCCCGGATGTGGGCACTCCCTCCGTCCATGCTAAGCGCTCGAACCCAGCCGCTCACGTGGGCCGAGACGCCGGCGGGCACGGTCACGTTCTGGACGAGGGCAATTCGGGCATCGGGCGGCGTTGTGAGGCGGAACGCCCCGGAATCGTTCCGGCCCTGCTCCGGCGCGGGCTCTCCGTGCGGATTGCCTCGCGGCCGCCACAGTGACCACCCCGCTGGCGCTTGCCCCGCGTCCGAACGCCGGTCGTTGATAAGCCACGCGTACTTCGGGTCACGGTACTCCGCGTAGGCAAGCTCGTAGATCGGGTGGTACCCGAGCCCCGATGAGCCTGAGTCACCGACCTGGGCGAAGCTGCCGTCGGCGAAGGCGTAGTAGAAGGGCGCGTCCAGGAAGGCTTTGATGGAGCGGTCGCCGGGCGGGCCATACTCCTCGTGACCCGCGCTACCCTTGAAGGGCCCCATGATACCGGGCAGCTTCGCGTGCCAAAGGTCGATCCCGGAGTTCTTCGCCGCCTCCATCACATACATGAGCGCCGAGGCAGTGTAGTAGGTGTACCCGATGGACCGCTCCCAGTGGATGCCGTCGGAGAAGATGGAGTGCGTGAGCTGCTGGACGATTCCATACAGGTAGGCCTTGCGCTTCGGGTCGTAGATACCGTTGATGGCTTCCTCGATCAACTCACGGTCGCCGATGGCGAACCCGCAGGAGGCGAGGACGGTTAAGCCCCACGATCGCCAGTTGCTCGAGTCTCGGTGGTGGCAGCCATGTCCGGACTCCCAGGCGATCACCCGCAGGAGGTCTTGCTCAATGTGCGCGCGCTCTTCGGCCGTGAGGATGTCGCCGCCGGCAACCAGATCATACGCCATGGCGAGATCAACGGCGACGGGGCCCTCGATCAGTGTGCTATCCGTGAAGCGTCCCGCGGCGCGGGTGGTCTCAAGCGTCGGGCAGATGTCGGCGAAGGCGAGGAGCATATCTCGCGCACGTTCGCCGAACTTGCGGTTGTCGGTGAGAATGTAGGCCTGCGCGAGCGTAGCTGCTTCGCTGATCTCTCGGCGCGAAGGCTTGCGCCCGGCGAGACCCGTATAGACATCCCCAGCAGCGAGATCAGCCTTGATGCGAGCGATCTCCTCGGATGTGCAGAACACGCGCGGATGGTCCGGCAGCGTCGCCGGGATCGGCACTCGGAAGATGGTCTCGTAGGAGGGCATGGTGGGCTGCGTCTCCTGTGGCGTGGTTTCGGTTGGCGTGGCGAACTGGAGGGCGACTATCGCTGCGACGAGAGCATACGGTGAGAGGAGCGCGGGTCGCTTCCGGAGCATCGAGTACCTGCCTTCGTAGGGGATTCGTAGACGGCATGTCTCTGGGCAAAGGGCGTATGCACACTTCTCCGCCCGGACCGACGAGACCTCCCGCGCGCTGTGCCGCAGGAAGCCCGCGCCACCGGTCACGTGGCCCATCCGACGCGACCTCCCGAGGGCCTGCAGCCGCAAGCGCGTGGCCGTGTCAGGCCATAGTGATCTGTGCCTGCTGCAGGGCCCGCCAGACGGTGGCCATCAGACGGCCCTGGACTTGGGGGACCTGATCGATGCGGTCGGTCCACGCGACGAGTTGCAGGTTCAGAGCAGCGGAGGCGAGCTTGGCGAAGATGACTTCCGGCTCCGGCTCGGCAAGGATGCACGGGTCGGCGACCGCGGCCTCGGTCAGCAGCGCCGTCACACGGTCAAGATCGCTGTCGCCCGCCACCGCAACATCAACGAGCAGTCGGACGCGTCTGTCTCGCTGGCTCGAGATCACTACATTCTGCCCATAGAACGTGGAGTTCGGCACGACCACAAGACGGTTGTCGTTCGTGCGGATGGTCGTGGACCGGATGCTGATGTCCGTGATCGAGCCGCTCTGCCCCGCCACGTCCACGAAATCACCCACGTTGATCGAGGGATCAAGCAGGATGATGAGGCCACAGATCGTGTTCTTGGCGATATCCTGGCTGCCGAACCCGACGGCGACGCCCAGCATCCCCGCGAAGGCCGTGAGGACGCTCAGCTTCATGCCCGCCACGAGAATCGCCACGAGGATACCGATGATGAAGATCGTGTAGTACAAGGCCGCCCCTACACCGTAGCGTGCCCCCCTATCCCATCTCTCGGAGAGCGCGGCTGAGCGCTCAATGCGCCCGCGGACCACCCGCGCGACCGCTCCGGTCAGCCACACAACCGCAACACCCTCAAGCAGCCCCAAGATCGAGACCTTGACCTCCTTAATCGGCACGAGGGGCATCGAGGCGAAGGTCATCGCGGAGTGGAAATGGTAACCCCGGATGCGCCAGACGAGGATGAGCAATCCAGCCAGGACAGCGAGAGCGAGGATGCGCTCCGCGTACCGGAGCGCCGCGTGGCCTGGGTGTACGCTTACACCGTCTTCGCTGGTGGGGTCAGGACGAGACACGGGAAAGCGCTCGTGAAGCTCATCCCTCGACCGCTGGTGCAGGGGCCAGACGACTCCGACCGCGACGGCACTCAACACGATGCCAACGGCCAAGTAAGAGCTCAGATTCGTGTAGCCCAACGCCGCTGTGACCAACAGGGCCACCGCTACGAAGGAAACGACAGGGTACGCGATGCGCCCGGCTCGGTGGAGCTTGAGTCCTAACTCGGATTCTCGGGGAGCGATGACCCCCAGCGGTCCATCCTGTTCATTGATAAGCCAGAGCAACAGCGCGACGGCGCCGGCGCCGTACAGCAGCTTCAGGAGGAAGAGAACGTCTGCCCTGGGGTAATCGAAGGCCGCAAGAGCGCCCAGGATCGGCAGCACGACCGCCGACCATAGCAGGACGAAATGGCTGGTCCTGAACACGCGACGAGCAGCAGCCGCATCACACTCAAACGCCCGAAACTGGGGCTCTCGCGGCGACAGGATGAGCCTGAGCAGCGGACGCACGGCACGGTAGCCACACCACGCGAGTGCGATACCGGTAAATGTCGCGGTCCAACTCGGGCTGAAGGGCAACGAGCGTATCGCGACCAGCAGAAACAGGAAGGTCAGAACCGCCCGGAGCACGTCCAGCAGGCGGGTCGAGCGCCAGACGACCGCCGCAGTGGCGCTCTCGTCCTCGGCTTCGTCAGCCGCCCGGTCCGCGACGCGCCCGAGAACGAAGACACGCACCCGTCGCCCGGAGGCCAGCAGTATCACGGCCGCGAGCAGAATGCCGATGGTCTCGCCGATGGTCCGCTCAGCCGCCGTCGCGGACCACAGCGCGTACTCGTTGTCCGCAGGCGCCGTCCCGAGGAAGATCGCGCGACACCACGCCAGCAGATGCCCGACGTCCTGCACGAGCGCCGTGAACGTCGCCGCCGTTATACGCGCATCGCTACGTCTGAGGACGGCTCCGCCCAGGGCGGCGTCCAAAGCGGGATTCAAGTTGTCCAGCACTTGGCCGATCAACTGCGAGTTCAGGACTGTAAGAGCGCTGCTCTGCTCAAGAGTCTCCTGCATCTGCTCCGCTTGCTTTGCGCAATCACGCAGGGACTTGAGGATGTCGTCAGGGACGCCTGCGGATTCGGCGTCCTTCAGCGCTGAACGGTAGGCGTTCACACGCGATTCGGAGTCTGCCGTCGCGGCCGCGAGTGTGTCGTAAAGACGGTCATACTCCTGCTGCTTCTTCTCCAGCGAAGCCTGAGCGTTCCGGGCGTACGTGAGGCTGACCCTCCGTTTGCGCACGTTCCACGGCAGCTTGCGCCGGGTCAGCTGCAGCTTGCGCGTATCGGTCTGAAGCTCGGCACGCTGTTGGCCGGCTTGCGCGACGGCGACTCGAACGTCACTCGTCCACAATGAGACACGCTGGCGAAGGAGCATCATCCGGCCCGCGTCCGCCGCCGGGCGTCTGACGCCAGGGGCGCTGCGCTCGCCGGCGATCGCGCGGATGTCCTCGATGACCTGGTCGCCACGGCGCGAACGGACGCTCGGGGTCGAGGACGTCAGAACGTCGTCGGCCTGTCGTGTCACCGAGGGCCTTTCGGCTTCTGGGGACGCGGCGGGCGTTTCGTCCGAGGGCTTCTCCGGGCCAGTGGTGTCCTCGGCCGGGGCTTCGGAATTCTCTCCCTTCTCCGCCTCTCCCGCAGGTGGCGCGGTCGCGTCCATCAGGCCACCCACGGACACGCCGCGCGGCCCCATACTGTCGATGGACAACGGTGCGGAAGGCTTCGGCTCCGTGCTCTTCTCAGTCGGGGTCGCGACGCCCTCGCCCTGGCGTCCGCGCTCCCGGGTCTCCGGCGCGGCATCCGCCGGGGCCGGAGCCTTGGGAGCAGCAGGCGCGTGGGAGTCCTTTGCGGCGACGGCAGGTTTCGAGGCCCCCTCGCCGGGGTTCTCACCGTCACCGTCCTGGGTCCGTCCCTCGGCGCACACCAGCAACACGGCGACGCAGAGGATGGTGGTGAGGCGGGTCAGCGGCAAGTCGCGGAGGCGCCGTCGCAGCATGTCGCGCACTTCCTTTTCGCCAGGCGCGGGGGTCCGTGGCGATTCGACATTTCGTGCTGGGCCTATACTACAAGATCACGCCGCCCGAAGGCCACTCTCGCGAGTTGACTCGCCTTTGATGGGGGTGTATAGAACCCGCCGGACCCAATTCGACGCGAACGTGCCCTCGGAGGGTGACCGCCCGGTATGCTTTCTCCCGTCGCCGTCAAGCGCTCGACCCGGCCCTCGCAAGTACCCGGGATTGACATCGTGGAGTTCGCCTCGGAGGAGACATCGTGGAGTTCGCCTCGGAGGAGACGGGCCTCGTGTGCCCGTACTTCCACCAGCGCTTCTTCACCCCCGATATGACCTACTTCGCCTGCGCGGGTGAGTTCGGCAACAAGACTGAGGTCGTGCGGGTTGAGGTGAGTACAGGCAACGCGGTAAGGCTCACGGACGGCGGCGCGCATGTACACACGGCCGATCTCGCCCCCGACGGCCGCACGTTCTACTTCACCCGCGACCGGGAGGCCCTGTGGAGCGTGGACCTGCTGACGGGTGTGGAGACAGCCCGGTACGAATTGCCCCGCGAGGACGCCTACGAGTGCACGGCGTCGGTCCACCTGAATGCTGACGGGGCGCTGATCGCCGTGGCCGGGAACCGCGAGCACGCGAGTGGCGTGAAGACTGGGCGTATCTGGACCATCGCCACCGCCGACGGGACCATCAGGCCGGTGATTGAGCGCCCCTTCCAGT
>JALGSS010000559.1 GCA_029821745.1 Candidatus Zipacnadia bacterium | reverse complement strand
TGACGCCGTTCACCCACAGGTCGGTGCGGTTGGCGGTGCGCGAGTAGGTACTGATGTCGCGCACACCATCGGCGTGCAGGTAGAGAGCGCCGCCGCGTAGATCGGCCGGGATTATCGCGCTCCGGAAGTACCAGGCGAAGCCGTCATAGGCTGAGTCCGGAGGCGAGGCGATGCTGGGGTTGGTCTCGGTGATCGTCACTGGTCCGAAGCCTCCTCAGAGGCCAAACTCCCCTGAGTAACACCAGGAGTTTGGATGCAGGTTTTGGGTGGTTGGGGGAATGTGACCTGGAGCGGAGGCAGTTCGTGGGCTGTGTCTGTGATGGCGGTTGCGATGCCTGCATCGCGCACCTGGGCGAGGAGTCTGCTGAGTGCGTTGCGCGTGACGCCAAGACGGTCGGCGGCTTCGTCGCGGCCCATCTGCTGGTAGATGCACAGGACGCCGTAGAGCCTCGGCGCGATGCTCACGGCCGTTGGCGCGGTGTGCCGGCGCGTCAGCCAACTCACACAGGGCACCGACGCTCGGCTCTGTGACTCCCAGGTGTCGGTCGAGGGGGTCTGCGTGTACAGAGCTGCGACGCGCAAGTCGTCACGCAGCTCCCCTAGTGCTTACTTGCATAAGTCACCGAGAGGTGCTTCGAGTGTTCCCGGTGTCACGGTTCGCTTGGTCCACTCAAAGGGTGTCGCAGTCTCGTTGTAGGCGGCGATGAAGCGGTCGATGGCCTGCCGCACCTGCAGCGGCGATTCGAAGCTCGCGCCTCTCAATGCGCTGCGCGATAGGATCGAGAACCAGATCTCGATCTGGTTGAGCCACGAAGCGTGCGTGGGCGTGAAGTGCAGGTGCACGTTCGGATGCTTGCGCAGCCACCGATCGTCCTTGGGCTTGTGTGTATTGAGATTATCCAGCACCACGTGGATTTCGGTGTCGTCGTAGTCGACGATCAGTTCGTTCATGAAGTCCAGGAACTCGCGCCGCCGCCGGCGGTTGTAGTGGCCGCCTTTGACCAGCCCGGTTGCCGTCTCCAGCGCAGCGAACAGTGTCGTCGTGCCGTGTCGCTTGTACTCGTGCGAGAAACCGGTCAGCGCCCGGCCGTTGGGCAGCTTCAGCCAGCCTTGAGCGCGCTCCAGCGCCTGGATGGAGGGCTTCTCATCGACGCACAGCACCACCGCGTTCTCCGGCGGAGCCAGATACAGGCCGACGATGTCGGCGGCTTTGGGCACGAACTGCGGGTCCGTGCTCACGCAGAAACTGCGTCGGCGCTGCAGACTGATGCCGTGTCGGCGCAGCACGCGCCAGACGTGGTCCGCGCTCACGTCGCCGAGCGCCTCGGCCACCAGCCGGCCGTTCCAGGTGGCGTAGCCCTCGGGCGGCGGCTCATCGAGCATCTCAATAATGCGCTGTTCGGTCTCATCGTCATACACGGGCGTGCGGCCCGAGCGCGGCGCGTCCAGCAGGCCCTCGATGCCCTGCTCGGCAAAGCGCCTGCGCCATTTGCTCACCGTCGTGGGACGAGTGCTGAGTTCCCTGGCGATGGCGACGTTGCTGCCGCCCTCGTCGGCCATCAGGATGATGCGTGCGCGGAAGACGTGACGCTGCTGGGTGGTGCCGGAGCGCACCCAGCTCGCCAGGGCGGTGCGTTCATGCTCGGACAGGTGGACCGATGTCGCCTCTCTTCCCATAGTGGGGAGAGTGTAGCACGTCGCGATCACTTTTGCAAGTAAGCACTAGGCGTGCCGGGAGTGATTGCGCACTACTCGATTACCTGGGATGTGTCGACCCGTTGCCAGGGGCAATTCTGTAGGCGAGCACGTCTCCGTTGGAGGCGATGTTCCCGAGGAAGTCGAGTCCCGGTGGCGTGGGGCCTGAAGCTTCCAGTTGGTCATTGGACTCCGAGACGAAGGATGAGAACACCCATCTTCGCCTCTCGAAAGTGTCGATTGGCAACACCAGGTACTCGCAGTCGGCATTCCTGGCCATGGAGAGCAACTCCGTTGGGTCGTCGGCATCGTACGGGACGCGGGTGAATTCGTACTGCGGCATGAAGAATGACAGCTGGAGCAGATGCGTCGGCCCTAACATGATCGCTGTGCCGGGCTGGACGTTCGACCTTATCCAGGCTGCGGCATCCCCAAAGCTCGTTCCCGCGATCTGCATGTGCCAGGGCCGAAGCAGGTTGGGCCCCGCGTCATCTAGTGACTTCGCTGCACTCAACGCTACGAACAGCCCCACGAATGCCACGGCTGAATACCGCAAAGCCCTGGCCCGTCCGGTGCTCTTCAGCCACTCTCGGGTCCGGATGGCGCCGAGAGCCACATAGGCGCTGATAATCGGCATCACGATCGGTAGTGGCGAGGTTGTGCCGGGGACTGCGGTCATCCTCGGGAGGGTCGAGGTGGAACCCGTCGCGAACGGCATCGACAAGGGCCTCGATCTGCGGCTCGGTGAGGAACTCGATGATAGCCTGCTGCAGAAGATGGGTCTTCCGGCCCGTGGCCGGATCGGCCTGGAAGCGGCGGGTGGGGTCGTTGGCGTCGGGCAAGTGATACGGTCCTCTCATGTGGCGTCGCCTGGTGTGATTGCGGAGAGGCACGACGACAGCCTGGTGGGCGGAGCTGGCGCTCTGCGACAGGATACGCGATGGAGGCCGCCTACCTCAATGCCAATCGCGGCTAAGAGCGAATGCTCCAGCCCGACAGCGCCAGAGCGGATGTGCCAGAAATGCGTTCATGTCACGCAAACTCTTAGATGTTGTGAGCCGATCGAGAGGTGTGTGTGTGCTCAGTGTGTAATAATGAAACCAGTGACGGTCGGGCACGCTCGAACCTATCGTTTCAAGAACCGTGTGGGGGCAGACATGAAGAAGGATGCCGTTCGGGAACACTTCGATCGCGTCGCGCCAGAGCTAACGAAGTGGAAGCGGCGGAACTGGCTCTATCACGCAAACCTCCAGGAGGAACTGAGTCGCATCGTTGAACCTGGACAGCGCGTGTTGGAGATCGGCTGCGGGACGGGCGACACACTTGCGGCGGTCGAGCCCTCATACGGGCTCGGTATCGATCTGAGCCCGAAGATGGTGGAGATTGCGAGACGGAAGTACCCTGACCTCGAGTTCATTGTCGGGGATGCAGAATCCCTCAGCATCGACCAGGGCGAGTTCGACGTTGTTCTCCTCGTACACCTGCTTGGGCATCTTGACGACGTCCAACTGGCTCTGGGGCAACTCCGCAGAGTCTGTGGTCCTGAGACGCGAGTAGTGATAGTGAACTACAACTTCCTCTATGAGCTGCCTCTCAGAGCGGCTGAGGCTCTTCGGCTCAAGATGCCCCATCACTTCCAGAACTGGGTGCCTGTCCACCTCGTACGTCAACTTCTTGATCTGGCCGACTTCGAGGTGGTGGAGGAGTCCTACTCACTCATCGCCCCCAAACACGTCCCGTTCCTGACCCCGGCGCTCAATTCGCTTGCGCGGGCGTTCAGGCCACTTCACCATCTTTGCCTGACGCAGGTGGTCGTCGCGCGACCGGTCAGCGTCACGAAAGCTGAAGAGCTGAGTTGCACAGTCCTCATACCCACCCGCAACGAGAGAGACAATGTTGCCGCCTGCGTCGAGCGCACTCCGAGCATGGGGAGCCACACGGAGATACTCTTCGTGGATGGTAACTCAACGGATGGCACCGCAGATGAGATCGAGCGGATGATCGGCAAGTACCGAGGCGAGAAGGACATCAAGCTGATCATGCAGTTGCCGCCGGAGATGGTGG
>JALGSS010000558.1 GCA_029821745.1 Candidatus Zipacnadia bacterium | reverse complement strand
CAGTTCGGTCGCCTGCTCAACTGGATGGAGCAACGCGGACTGCTGGAGAACACGATCATCGCGTACGTGTCCGACCACGGCACACACCTGGGCGATCACGGGATGATGCAGAAGCAGACCTTCTACGAGCCGGTGGTGTCCGTGCCGTTCTTCATCCGAGCCCCGGGAGGGACGGGCTGCCGACTTCGCCAGCCGGTCGAGACGCTGTCTCTGCTGCCCACGCTCATTGATCTCGCCGGGCTCCCTGTGCCGGGGGACATCGCGCCGCTGAGTCTCGGCGACACAGTCCGGCACGCGCGGGAGCCCCAGCCCCGAGCGGTCATCAGCGAATTCTCCCAGGAGACATGGGGCTATCGCCCGGACGACCGCCTCGTAATGGTGCGCGAGGGCCCGTGGAAGCTGTCGCTGTTTTACCGAGGGCCTGACACCGACCCGTTCTCAGCGTGGTCGGACGGCAGTCTGTACAACCTTGATCGCGATCCGCTGGAGCAGGACAACCTGATCCGAGACGATGAGTACAGGTCGGTTGTGAGCCGGCTGGTCGAGGAGATTCAAGCTCGCGAGTAGGGCCGACCGCCACCCACGACCTCGTGGGGGAGGAAAAGCGAGCTTGATCTGGAATAGGTCTCCTATTAGACTTGTCGTTCGGTGTCGCCTTGCGCAGACCGATTGCCCACCAATCCCGCCGACGCGGCACGACCACATCAGAAGCGAATTATGCGACTTGGCTGCTGCATCCACTTCTCCGGCTCCGATGAGGACCTCGCCAGGGTCGAGCAACTGGCGGGGCTCGGGTACCAGTACATCGAGCCGCGCGTAGATTGCCTGCAGCTTGCCTCCGAGCCATCGGCTTACTACGCGGTGCGCCGAGCATTCAACCGGGCCGCGCTGGCGCCGGAGGTGTTCAGTTGGACGCGCACAGCATCTGGGGCGCCCCTCATCGGCGATGAGGTCAACTGGCACGATGTTGAGAAGCACCTCGCGCGGGCTCTCGACCGCATGGAGGAGGTCGGCGCGACGACCCTGGCGGCGGGCCGAGAGGCGGCGCTTGAGCTTCCCGACGAGTACCCGGTGGAGGACGCTTTGCACCAACTGCGGTACTTCCTGAATATGGCCGCCGACTATGCGGCCTCGCTGGACATCGCGCTGGGATGTGTTTTCTCCGGAAACGTGGAGGGGTACCATAGCCTGGGCGATGCGGTAGCGTTTGTCAGGCAACTGGGACGCCCCGAGGTGCGACTTCTGCTGGACATGAGCGTCGCGGCTGCAGAGGCCGACGGGCAGAACCTTGCCAATGCGCCCGACTCCATCTCCCACGTGCACTGTCCGGTGGCCGAAGATGGACAGCTCCGCCTGCACCCGGTCATACTGGGGGCACTGAAGGCTTCGAACCACACCGGGCGAATATCATTGGTGTTCGAGTCACGGGGCGCTGAGGAGATGGCCGGCTCCGCCATCGACCGGCTGCGCGAAGCGCTGGCCTGAGAGCGATGTACCGGAGCAAGGCGCGACGGATTCCGTGCCCGGCCGCGATTTCGTGGCCCGGGCCGCCCTGCAACTCAATGGTGTAATGCAGACCGACCGATTAGGAGGCTCTTTCGACATGTCTGATTCGACCAAGTCCGGCGTGGTGCTGGAAGTCAGTGCCGGAGCCCACGACCGCGAAAGCGCGTTCGTTTCCTGGCCCGCCGAGGGTGACTGCGGTTGTGGCTACGACTGCCGGGCCACCACCGCAGGACACACACTGCACGAACTCGATGCGAACGGTAATCCTGGAGCAGCAGTGCCCTGTCAGTGCGTCATGTACGAGGACGAGGACGGGGAGACCACGTGCGGCGAGCTCGTCTGGGCCGTCGCGGAGTTGAAGGCCGGCGAGACAAAGCGCTACCTGCTTTCCGCGGGCGGCGAGGAAGCGGCCTCAACCGGCGGCGTCGCCATCGACCTGAAGGAGGGGGAGCAAGCCGACATCACCGTCGACGGCAAGCCCTTCACGAGCTACGTGGTGAAAGAGGGCATCGCGCGCCCTTACTGCTACCCGGTCTACGGCCCCGGGGGAGCCGAGGTCACCAATTTCGGCCCTTCCGACCACGTGCACCACAAGTCGCTTTACGTCGCCCAGGGCGAGGTCAACGGGTTCGACAACTGGTCCGAGCAGGAGGGCCACGCGTCGACCGTCAACGACCAATTGGACGTCATAGCCCAGGGCCCGGTGTTCGGAGAGATCCTGTCTCAGAGCGACTGGGTCAGCCCGAAGGGCGGAAAGCTGCTGCGAGAGATCACGTCGGTCCGCGTGTATAACACGCCCGACAACGCCCGCGTCATGGACTGGGATATCACCTGGTTCGCCGCCTATGGTGGCGTGTTCTTCGGCGACACGAAAGAAGCGGGAACGATCTCGGTCCGCGTCGCCGAAAGCATGGAGGTCCGCAACGGTGGGACCATCCGCAACGCCTATGGCGGCCTCAATGACGAAGAATGTTGGGGAAAGCGTGCGGAATGGGTAGACTACTTCGGGCCCATCGCCACCGGCGTTGGCGGAATCACCCTGATGGATCACCCGGAGAACCTACGGTTCCCGACCTACTGGCACGTGCGGGGCTACGGGCTGTTCACCGCGAACGAGTGGGGCATTCACGACTTCACCGATGACTGGAGCCAACGCGGCGACCTGGCGCTGGAGCCCGGCGATGCGCTGAACTTCCTGTTCCGCGTCTACATCCACGAGGGCAACACAGACGAAGGTGATGTCGGGAACAAGTACTTGGACTTCATCTACCCGCCGAGCGTGAAGGTCGTCGAGGACTAGCTCAGCGGCCGCTGTTGCTCGTCGACAGCGGAAGACATCAGCACCGGGGGACTCGCCGAGGGCCGGCTATCCACGACCGGCCCTCGGCCCGTGAACCGGACACGTGCCGCCCCACCGATAGGCCTTAAGGATCGGGGCCTCAAGAACCACGTCAGGAGACTATAGTTTGTGAAGGAACTCTACACACTGTCACGCAAGGAACCCTTCTACTACGAAGGTTCGGTCGGTACAGACACCACCGTGTTGTTTGGGGAAGACGGCAAAGCCAAGGTCAGAATCAAGGCCCGCATCTGGCAAGCGTTGCTGGACGAGTTCAGCGGCGACGTCGCTCCGCTCGGCAGATCGCCAAGGAGTCCATCGCCCGGCAGCCTGGGCGAATGGTTGCTCAAGAAGACCCGACGCCGCGGTCTTGCATCCTATGTCGGCCCGATCCTGATCCACGAAGGTTACGCCGAATTGGCCGAGAACGGACAAGGCACGTGCCTAAAGTTCGCTGACCTGAGCAAGGCCGGCGAAAAGGGGCCCCAGACTCAGGAGGCAGCGTACGCCGCCGAGTAAGCGCGCTGTTTGCCGAGGCCGGCTCCCAATACCCGTGACCCTACATGGCCGACCGACCACTGAACCCACCTGTTGAGTTGACCACGACGGACGCCGAAGCCATCCTGCGCCGCTGGCTGGGACGTGAGGCACGCGTGCTGAGGTCGCGCCGCCTCACCGGCGGATGCTGCAACACGGTTATCGAGCTGTCCTTCGACGCTCCCGGATCCCCGGTCGTACTCAAGCTGGCTCACGGAGCCGACGCAGGCGGCATCGCCGCCGAGCACGCGGCTTTGCAGTTCCTCCGCGGCAACACGCGGTTCCCAGTGCCGGAGCCCTTCTCTGTCGACGTCTCCGCCCACGAGTTCCCCTACTCCTATCTCATCATGCAGCGAGTGCCCGGCGTCAACCTGGGGGATGCGCG
>JALGSS010000557.1 GCA_029821745.1 Candidatus Zipacnadia bacterium | reverse complement strand
GTTCTATCCCTGCCGGTGGCCCCAAAGCGCTAAATCCGCGTGCCGTGGCACGCTCCTCCCGTTCATCCTGCGTGGGCGGGTCCTGGCCCGGTACACTTTCGGGAGAAGAGCCGTTTTTCCTTCAGTCGCAGCGACTGAGCCTTTTCCGCTGCTCGTTCATCCGGAACGGTAACGACGATCGAGACATCGAGGCCTGTGAATCGGAGACCCTCGGATGTCTTGGCCACGATGCCTCGTGACGTGCTCGAGCATGAATCGAAGGGGACGTCGAACCTATACGCGAAGTAGAGAAACGTGCTCAGAAGGCAGCCGCCCACGGACGCAACGAGAAATTCCTCCGGCGACCACACACCCTCGGGTCCACCGAAGGCCGGCGGCGTCGCCGCGACCAGATCGGGGTTCTCCCGCGCGCTCACGCGGAACTCGCGCCCACGCTGCCAGACGGTCTTGGTCTCAAAGACGTGCACGTGCTCCTCCCCCACGCCAACGCTCAATTGAGTTGTTCCGACAGCAGCCGCGCCAGGCGATCGAGGTTGACCGGGTACGACTCAAGGGGTATCCGCATCCAGTCCGCCATCTCCAGGATCGTTTCCGGGTGCGTTGCCGAGAGTTCGTCGAAGTACCCCAGGGCATCGAGCACCACGGCCTTGTCGTGGGCGGGGAAGTTCTCGTTCGCCGTCGCGATGTCCCAGTCCTTGAATATGAACTTCCAGTGCTCGATCCAGCCAGGCGTGAACCAGTAAACCTTCTGCTGACCGGCTATTGATTCCCGCTCCTCGGCTGACGTCAGCATGTCGACGCAGTGTTTCGCGTTGATCCTCCGGAACTGCGGTCCTCGTTCGCGCAGAAGCGCGTCCGTGTCGCGACCCGGGTCGGTGGGGTCGATAAAGCAGTTCCCGCCGTAGGCCACGATGACCCGTTCCGACGCGTCCTGGGCCCGGTCGAGTTGCCGGTTGAGTTGGGCCTCGAGCCTATCCGGCCATTCGTGGAGGCCGGGCGCAGTGAACAGGATCCGGTCTGCGTCCAGGAAGCCGTCCTCGGCCAATTTCGTGATCTCGCGACGAACTGTACCGCAGGCTACGATGCTGGATCCCCTAAAACTAGCCACCGCGTTTCTCTCTTCTCGTGCCGTTGCCGGCGCGGGCAGCCTGGCTGGCGGGGCGCGGACGACACAGCGTGGCCACGAACCCGGCCCCCGCGTGCTCCCCCTCGCGCGGGGGTTCAACCGCGTACGACCCGCCTCCCGGTCTCTGGAACAGCGTTGAGACCGCGCGTTCGGCTCGCAACCCGGCGGCCTCGGCCAAGTGTCTGAGGTCGGGCAGCGTGAAGAACCGCGCCGCTGAGTAGAACACGTGGCCGGCCCGGGCCTTCGCCGCGTAGAAGCGTCCCCACGGGCTTTCCGCCGGCACGATGCCGAGCACAATGGCGCCGTCGCGGCTGACAACGCGCGCCGCCTCACGCAGCAGCGCGCCCGGTTTGTCCGCGAAGCACAGCGTCACGATCACGAAGACCGCCCCGAACCGCCCGTCCTTCAGCGGCAGGGCTTCGCCGACGGCCGCGAGCACGCTTACGCCCCGCCGCGCCGCGTATCGGAGCGCCCGAATCGCGGGATCGACCCCGATATCCACCTCCAAGGGCTCCGCGAAGCGCCCGGTCCCCACACCGACCTCCAGCCAGGGGCGGGGCAGGCCGGCACTCACCTGCTGCAGGCAGCGCACCTCCGACCCGAACAACGCACGGCCGTGCTCGGAGTCGAACCACGCATCGTAACGGTCCGCTTCGCGCTGAAATATCTCCGAACTCGACTGCGTCACCACACGTCCCTGAGAATGCTCCTCTTGGAAGGCGACCTCGCCGCCTTTACCCTCCTGACGACGCCGACGCCTTTCCTTTGTGACCGGCAGACACCTCCGCATCCGTCCCCACACGCTCGGCGTGGTGCCGCTCCACCAGCGCGAACAGGTCCGCCACCAGTCCCGGTCTGGCAAGGTAATAGCATCGCGAGGCCCCCTCCTTGCGAAACGCGACCAGCCCGTTCTCCTTCAGGATCGCCAGATGCTGTGACACGTTGGGCTGACGGACGTTCAGCAGGTCCCCGATGTCGTTGACGCACTTCTCCGCTTCCATCAGTTCGGCCAGGATCATCAGCCTGGTCGGATGGGCGACGATCTTCAGCAGCCGCGCGTAGGCAGACATCGTCTTAACTTGCACCGGTCACCCCCCGTGAGGGCCCTGCGCGATATGCAGCGCTCCGTATATTCGGCCTACCGAATATTATAGCCCGCACGCCCTGCCAGTCAAGGCACTTGGCAAATCGTTATGCTGGAAGTGTCTCGAAGCCGCCGGCGGTCACGGGCGCGGCAGAATCGAGGTCAACGTGGGACGTTTTCCGCCTGCAAGTGAACAGGAGGTCAGATGAGAACGCGGAAACCCTTGCGCGAAGGAAACGGCTGGGCGAGGATCTCTCGGCCCCTTTTCGCCACGCCACCACCGACGAGGCTTCTCCCGCGAAGGCTGACCGCTGCGCCGTAAGTGCTTGTGATAAAAGGCGTTGGTGCCGAAGCCGGGATTCGAACCCGGACGGGCGTTGAAGCCCACTAGGACCTGAACCTAGCGCGTCTGCCAAGTTCCGCCACTTCGGCACCGGACGTAACGGCTGTGGGCTGAATGACGAACGACCTCGGCACCGATGGCGTACTCCGTCGCCGCCATCACCGCTGGCGTGGCCCGCCCACTCATCGAGCGCAGCAGGACGCATACCACCTTCCGCCACCCGTGTCAAGCACGTTCACATCAGGCGGTGTGCGCTGCCGTGATCGATCCTGACGCCGCACAGAGCACCAGCAGACATGCCCTGCAGTCGCCACCCTCTCGAACGGGAGACCTGGCCGGTCGTGGACACGGAGGCGACCGTGGCCGGCCCGGCAGACGAGGTGCAGTGGCCGAAGACGTTCGCCTGGGTCGTCAGGCCGGTCAACGCGTGGGGTCTGGAGGGCGGCCCCTCGCCGGTGACGCTCGCGTTGCCGGATCCGCCTTCCTTGACACGGAAAACTGCCCCACGGCCGACCGGGGCGCTACCACGCCAGCGGCGTGGACGCCCTGGGCACCCTCGCCAGTGGCGCCTGGAGCCACGGGTATCCGGAGCAAGGATCGTACTCAGGGGTGGCCGTCCAGGAAGCCTGCTTTCCCGGGTCTCACGGCCCCGGCCAAATGCTCACCGGCCCTCCGGGCCTCATTCCCGACGCCCGGTGCTCTTCAGGCCCGAAGGGCCACAAGCGTTTTGCCGGGGCCGTGAGGCCCCGGAGAATGGCCCCCACAATCGGAGAGCCCCGACGGGCCGACTGAGACAGCCGCGGGCGGGACCTTCACTCGCCCCGTCCGGGGCTCAGAGACGAGCCCTTCGTATCGGCCACGGCCGGCATTCCGCCAGCCGTCATTCGCCTTGACGCCCGCTCCCGCAGTGGTATTATCGCAGCCGATGGCTGTCCGCCAGGGGGAATGGAGCGGCGCCGTTACGGGAATGAAGGGCCCGGCCGACACACTCCGAGCGGCCCCGGCGTGCAGCGTGTTATGAAGAAACCACATGACACGTACCACACCGGGCGCAGAATGACGCAAGGCCTTTGCCATCATCGGGTTGGAGGCATTTGCCGGCATGTGGTAATCGGCAAGCAAAATGGACCCACCTGAGGGGGGAAATGAGCACGTAAAAGGGACCCACCGCAGTAGCCTCCGTGGCGGGTATGCTTTTGGGATACCGGCTGGAGGAGGC
>JALGSS010000556.1 GCA_029821745.1 Candidatus Zipacnadia bacterium | reverse complement strand
CTTCATTCTGCTGCTGTTCCAGGGCCTGAATGTGCTCCTCCACCGCTTCGCGCGTCTGCCGCGCTTCCTTAGGCCGTTCTCACGGGCGGAGCTGTTCTTCATCTACGCGGCCCTTTCGATCTCCCTGCCCATGGAGCGCGGCGGGTACATCATCCACTACCTGGCCAGCGGACAGTACTTCGCCACGGACGCGAACAAGTGGGGGGAGATCTTCCAGCAGTACCCTGACTGGTTCATCACCAAGGACGAAGGGGTCATTCGGCGCTGGATGGAGGGTTCGGCGTCCACGCACATCCCCTGGGAAGAGTGGAAGACGCCGCTTATCGCCTGGGGCAGCTTCCAGATGACGATGGTCTTCACCGTCATGTGCCTGGTGGGCCTGTTCCGCAAGCAGTGGTCTGAGCGGGAGCGCCTCACCTATCCGCTCCTGTTCATCCCGGTCGAGATGACCGGCGGCAGGCACGCGGAGGGTCTGACGGTGGGCTTCTTCAGGAACCCGTACATGTGGATCGGCTTCGGCTTGGCTGCGGCGTTCAACGGTGTCAACATTCTCCACGCCTACTTCCCCGCCATTCCCGGGTTGCAGTGGCATGTCCGGCTCGACCAGAACTTCACCGACGGCTGGCTGCGTTACATGCGCCCCCTTAGCATCAACTTCGGCCTCGAAATGTGGGGTCTCGCGTACCTGGTCTCGGGCGAGGTGCTCTTCTCGGGCTGGTTCTTCTACTTCTTCATGAAGGCCATCAAGATCATCGGGCTGAGTGCAGGCTACCGGGGCGCCGGTTTCCCGTTCTTTCAGGAGGTGAGCTCGGGCGGCTACATTGCGCTTGCCTTCTTCCTGGTCGTCATCGCCAAGCCCCACTTCAAGGAAGTCTGGCGGCAGATTTGGGATGGGGGAGAGGAAAACGAGGCGCTGCCCTACCGGTGGCTTGCTCTGGGGCTGGTCATCGGGACAGTGGCGATGATCGCCTTCTGGGTTCAGGCCGGGCTGCCGCCTCTGTTGCCGACGATCACTATTCTGTCGATGCTCATCTTCACGCTTGTCGCCTCGCGCGTGCGCGCTGAAGCCGGACCTCCCGTGGTGTGGTGCCACCCGTACGGCTATGACCAGCGCATGCCCTACCAGTTGCTCGGCTCGCGGCTCATCAAGCGCATGGGCGGCGTGCGGCCGATGGCGCTATTCGGGGCGATGTACTGGATCGGGCGCACCGCCTACCCGCACCAGGTCGGCCAGTATTTCGTGGACGGGTTCCAGCTTGCGGGCTACGCCAACGCCAAGCGAAGTCACATGGTGGCGCTGATGGTGCTGGTCTGCGTCGTCGCACTCGGGATCACGTTCTGGTACCACCTGGACGTCGGCTACACCCTGGGCCAGGGCCTCATCGGCAGCCGGTCAGGGGAACGAAGTCTCGGCTGGGGCTTCAACTGGTCGCGGGGCGAGTACTCTGTCGTCCAGACAGGCCTGGACCGCCCGCAGGGCCCGGATTACGAGCGCCTGGGGTTCTACGGAGGCGGCTTTGTTTTCACATGGCTGCTCACGATGGCCAGGATCAGGCTCACGAACTTCCCCTTCCACCCGCTGGGGTTCCTCCTGGCGACCCTCTACGGGGACCACACGCCCTACTGGTTCCCGTTCCTGTTCGCGTGGACATGCCAGCGTCTGGCCCTCCGCTACGGGGGCTACAAGCTCTACAGGCGCTTCGTCCCGCTCTTCCTGGGCCTTACTCTCGGCCACGTGCTTGTGGGCGGATTCCTGTGGCGCATCGTTATCAACTACTTCATCGATCCGACCATCTCCAAGCGGTATTACCTGAACCTCGGCGGATAGCTTGAGTTTTCCTTGAGAATGGGCGATAATGGACTTGGTCGCATGGACATCCAGTGTGTTACCCTTCGCTCCGGGGTCCGGTGCCGGGGCGACCCGTTGGCGTGGTGCTCATGGACCAGAAGCCCAGTAAAGCGCCCCAGATCATCGGCTGCATCGTCGCCTTCGCCGGCATTGTCGTGTTCGGGGGGATGGCCATCGCGGCACTCGCCGACCCGGTGTTCAGAATTGTGATGGGAGGCATTGTGGCGGTCGTCGTCGGGGTCGCCCTCTACTTCTACATCAGGCCTCGCGTCGCCGGCAGTTTCTACGAGGTGCATGCCGAGCCTCCTGTTCGGGATCGCATCACGCTGGGAGGCGAAGTTGAGTGGCGGCCCTCCGTGCAACCAAGAGCATGCAATCAACCGCAGCGGCACGTCGGACACGTCGTACCACAACGATGTGCACAAGGAGGAGGTCCAGCTCGCAGAGGGCAGGCAGGTCTACCACGGCGAGATCGTGGAACTCCAGCCTCGGATGAAGATACCTGCCGACGCCGTGTCCTCGTACACGGGCAAGAACAACTTCCTCGAGTGGAGCCTGACGCTGCGGGTGCCCGTCCCGGGGTTCTGTCCGGACATCAAGGAGGAAGTCTCGATCGAGGTCGAGCCAATCCTGCCCGCCGGGGCCGATCACTCGCACTCTCAGGACGAGACTGTTCCCGCCAATTGGGCCGAGCGATTCGAGGTCGGCGACGGCAAGACAGAGCAAGGCCCCGTGCGCGGTCAGTTGCGGGCGGAGAGTGTGAGAACCCGGGCGGGAGTGCCGGTTATCTCGGTCGGTGGCAGCCGCCGCGTGGAGTTGCAGATGGAAGTGCTCAATGACGTGCACTGCCGGAGTATTCTCTGCTGGGCGGGCTGCCGGATCCACGGCTCCGGCTCCAGTGAAGAGGTCGTGATCACTGATTGGCACTCCATCCACGAGGGCGATGCACAGGCCGGTCAGAGGATCGAACGATCCCTGGACCTCCGAGTGCCTGAAGACGGTCCGGTCAGTTTCCGGGGTCGATACATCAAGTGCGACTGGATGGTTCGGGTGCGGGTGGATATCCCTGTGTGGCGCGACAAAGTCCTGGAACTGCCCTTCGTCGTCACTCCGCGCCTGAGCGAAGACAGCGCTTGAGCGACGCGTGGGCCCGGAAGACATCTTTGTGGGTGATGGATCGTGGGTAATCGAGGTCTTCGAAGATCTCGTAACCCAATTGCAGGATACGCTCAGAGTTGCCGCGACTGCACCAGAGCAGGGCTCCGGCGGCGCCTGCAGCCAGGACATAGGCGTCTTGATCGCCAAGCGCGAGGCGCAGGCGGCCCTCGAAGATGCAGCGGGCAGCGTCAAGTCCGCGCCGCCGCAGCCGAAGATGCACAAGGGTCATGCCGGCCCGGCGGACCAATCTGCGCTGGTCTCGGTGCGTGCCGAGCGCACAGCGTCCGCCGGCGGCTCGGATACGCTTGAGAAGTGAGATGAGCTGCCGCGGGGGCAGCCGGTCGGTCTCGTCCAGCAGTGTGAGCTGCCCGATCTGGACCGCGCCGACGTCAATCGCCGCGTCGAGCGGGATGGATGTGTATGTCGCCGCCACGCCCGTCTGGGCGAGCCGGTGTTGGAGTTGGCGCAGCAGAGCCGTTTTGCCCATCCCCGGCTGACCGATGATGTGTAGGCAGTCGGCCTGCCCGTCGAGGAACCGGAGCGCCTCGTCCGGCCATTCGAACACTGTCGAGAGTCGCTCCGTTGAAATCGGCTCGAAGGGGTTCTCGCGAAGGCAAGTGCACATGTCTGTACAGTTCCGTGCCGCCCAGGCGTCACCTGCGGGTCCGGCACGGCCATGTGGGAGGATTCGCCGTGATAGTGGAAGAACACACCGCAACACCGTCGTTGCCGCCTGCGCCACGGTCGATGGAAGACACCGGACTGAACCGAGGATTCCTGACCGATCTGGTCCTCAAGTGGATCTACGTGACCGGCGAAATGAGCGGTCAGCGTGTCGCGAACGAGGTCTGCTTGCCCTTCATGAACATCGTCGAGGGTGTCTTGGACTTCCTCAAGCACGAGACGTTCATCGCCATCAGTGGCGGCGGCACCTACGGCGAGCAGTCGCTTGAATACAGAATCACCGAGCGAGGAGCGGCGAGGGCGCGCGAAGCCATGCTTCGCTCACAGTATGTTGGGCCTGCGCCCGTGCCCCTGGCGACATATGCTCGCGTCATCAAGCGGCAGAGCGCCGCAACGGTGACGGTGCGCGCGGAAGACGTCCGGCAAGCCTTCAGCCACCTTGTCTTGCCGAAGCGGAGTCTCGATCAGCTCGGACCTGCCATTAATTCCGGGCGCTCCCTGTTCATCTATGGTTCCCCCGGCGGCGGGAAGACGACCATCGCCGAGGCCATCGCAGACGTCCTTGGCGGGGCGGTCTGCGTCCCCTATGCTGTGGATGTCGACGGCCACATCATCAAGGTCTACGATGCCCAGCACCACCGGAAGGTCGAAGATGAGGTGTCGGGAGATGGGCAGGATACGGCGTCCCAGACCACCGGCCATGTCGACCGCCGTTGGTTGCTCTGCCGGCGTCCAGCCGTGATCGTCGGCGGCGAGCTCACCCTCGACGCTCTCGACCTTGTGTACGACCCCTTGGTCACCTATTACGAGGCCCCGCTTCAGATGAAGGCCAATGGGGGCATGATGCTTATCGACGACTTCGGGCGGCAGCAGGTCAGACCCGTCGACCTGCTCAACCGGTGGATGGTGCCGCTGGAGAAGCGCATCGACTTCCTCACTCTCCACACGGGTCAGAAGATAGACATCCCCTTCGACGCGCTGATCGTGTTCTCCACCAACCTCGAGCCGAAGGAACTGGTCGACGAGGCATTCCTGCGCCGTATCCGGCACAAGATCGAGATCGGGGCGCCGACCGTCGACGAGTTCCGCCAGATCATGCAGCGCGTCTGCGAACAGCGTGGCATCCCGTTCGAGGAGGACGTGTTCCAGTACATGCTCGAGGAGTGGTACGAGAAGCCGGGGCGAGAGTTGCGCGGCGTGCATCCGCGCGACATCGTCGAGCAGCTTCGCGACATCACGAAGTACACCGGCGAGGAGGCGCGGATGACCAGCGAGGCCATCGACCAGGCCTGCCGATCGTACTTCGTCCCTCTGTAGATGTCTTGCCGCGCGACGGCAATCGATTGGAAAGCCGGCAGAGCGAAGGCGGACGGGAGTATTCCCGTCCGCCTTCGCAGTTGCCCATGACTGATCGCCCGCATCGGGGCACAGTGCCCGTGCGGGCTGCGTCAGAACGGCATTTGCGTTATGGATTGGGAGACCAGTGAGATCGCAATGGCAAGCATCGCGATCAGCCCCATTCCGCAGGAGAATCCCGCATAGAGGACTGGCGGCCACTGCTTCCAGTTCTCTTCGCCGAAGCGCTTGCGCATGTAGTACCGGCCGATCAACGCTCCCATGAACTCGGGCACGATGAAGTGCGGCATGATGCCCAGTCCGCGGATGAATCCGTAGATCAGCATAATCGGCAACCGCAAGAAGTCCAGGACAACGTAGCTCAGAAGGCCGAAACCAAGGCCTCCCACCATCAGCCCCGGCTTGATCGCTCGCTCGAAGATCTCGCGGTGCCCGCCCTCCGTTGTCGCCGAGTACCACACCCACTGCTGAAGCGCCGTGAAGTCCCAGAACTTCTGTGCATACGGGTAGCTGATCGACGGAATCGGGTTCAGGCGCCAGATGTAGCTCCAGAACAGGAAGCTGCACGGGATGACGACCAGGAGCATCAGGATCTCGGCCTTCAGGATGCTGGTGAACTTTGTCCCCGTCAACTCGACCTCGCGGAAGCGGCCCGTCGTTGCGCCGTAGTTTGCGAGAGGGATCGGCGCGAACCAGATCGCGACACCCTTGTAGCCGCTGAAGATGAACGTTGCTTCGCGGACCATTGGGAAGCTGATGAACTGGCCGGTGAGCCCAATCATCCGCGCGTTCACGTATGACTGGAAGGGGGTCCAGATGAAGCCGTACACCAGCAAGAAGATCATCGGGAAGTCCGGCACCAGGAACTTGCACAGCACGATGTAGCCGGCTGTGGTCAGCAGGAACAGGGCCATGCACCACCAGATGTTGAAGTCGCCGCGGCC
>JALGSS010000555.1 GCA_029821745.1 Candidatus Zipacnadia bacterium | reverse complement strand
GGTAGGAACCTGTTCACCCACAACGAGATTCACGACGCGCCCTACACCGCCATTGCTTGCGGCGGGGATGATCATGTGATCGAGGGCAACCACCTGTACCGATGCATGCAGGTGATGCGCGACGGCGCGGCGATCTACATCACATTCTGCAAGCGGGTCACGATGCGCGGCAACTTCGCTCACGACATCGTCTTCACCGGCAACAACCAGGCGCATTCGTACTACATCGACGAGCAGGGCGAAGATTGCCTCGTGGAGGGCAATCTGTCGATCAACGCGGGGTCGCCGTTCCTCAGCCACTGGGCCAAGAACAACACGCTACGCAACAATGTGTTCGTCCACGACGGCGACATGGAGCTGCGATTCCCCAGGTCGTCGGGGTACCGGTTCGAGAAGAACGTGCTGTGGGCCCGAGGCGGGATCAGCATCCACCAGGATGAGGCGATCAGCCAGTTCACGCAGAACGTTGTCTTCAGCGAAACCGGAAAGTACACGGCCCACCAGCTCGACAAGTACCGGCAGACCGGCGTGAAGGACCTGGATGCGCGGGACGGCTCAATTCTCGCTTCACCGGGCATTGTCGAGTTCGAAACGGGGAGAATTGTGTTCGGGCCGGACTCCCCGGCGCGGGCGCTGGGGATTGAGGCTATTGATGTGAGCGGCGCCGGCCCAAGAGAGACAATCGCGCCGCAGTAGCGCGGCAGGGCACCGAGGTCGCGTTGAGAAAAGGCAATCATGGGCACGGGGTGTCCCGCATTGCGGGACGGGGCCCCGTGCAAGGCGTCTTAGAGGCTCCGTGGTCCCCGTCAGGCAGACCGTGACACCCCACGGCCGTGGGTCATCAGTTTTTCAGCACAACTACCGATGGAAGGGAAGCAGGCACACAACATGATGGCAGCCGCACCCACGCTCCGGATCGGGGGCGTTCAGCCGTTGACGACAGTGGAGTGGCAGGACCGGCTCAGTGCGGTCCTGTTTCTCCAAGGCTGCCCGTGGCGCTGCCGGTACTGCCACAACCATGCGCTCGCCGCGCTCGATGCGCCCAATCTCACTCCGTGGGACGACGTGCTGGGCCTGCTTCGCGACCGGCGAGGGCTGCTGGATTCGGTGGTATTCAGTGGTGGCGAACCCACGCTGCAACCGGGGCTTCTGGGTGCTATCAAGACCGTGCGGGAACTGGGGTATGACGTCGCGCTGCACAGCAACGGATATGACCCGGCACGATTGGGTGATGTGCTGGACTCGGGCCTGGTGGGATACGTTGCCATGGACCTGAAGGCGCCATGGGACAAGTACCCGCTGATCACGGGAGTGCCCGACTGCGGCGCGAAGGCCGCCGAAAGCGCCCGTCTTGTTGTGGCGTCGGGAGTCGAGCACGAGTTCCGCACGACGTACCACCCGGCGCTTCTGGATGAGGCGGACCTGCGGGAGATCGCCCTGACGCTGCGGGACCTGGGTGCAGAGGGGTACTACGTGCAGCTATTCAGGTCGGAAGGCTGCGCGGACGAGGAACTGAACACGTCGCCCTTGTTGCCCGCAAGAGTTCCCGAGAACTTGGCGGTGGAACTGGCGGGCATGTTCGAGCGCTTCGCGGTCCGCGGGCAAGAGTAGGTCCCCGACGTCACAGGGGTAGCGAGACCTGCCCGCCGTCAGCGATGCTGCGTGCGACGCCCTCGGTGAACTCCATGTACTTCACGCCCTCCTCGAAGGTCGTGAGGACGACGGGCTCCTGGCGGCGGATCGCGCCGATGAACTCCTCCTCGACGCGCCAGATCCCTTCCTCAGCGGGCGGAATCGAGATTTCGGCGAAGTCGGCGTCGCCCCTGCGGCGACCGTAGAGCATCCCGTCGCAGAAGCGAAGGGTCCCGTCCGAACCGAACAGGAACGCCTCGGATGGTTGCCCCGTGTCTGCCACCGCCGAGATCGTGAAATGGGCCTGCGCGCCACATGCCATGTCCGCGATGACGTCGACGTGTTCGGGAACGTGCACGGCACGCGTGATGCCCGCTTCGTCGCGGCGCGTCTTGACGAAAGTCTTCCCCATTGCCATCACGCGAGTCGCCTCGCCGACCCAGCGCAGCAGAGCCTCGTACCAGATCCCCAGACTGAGCGTATTGAGGCCGCTCTTCTCGAAATCCTGACGCCAATGCAGAGGGGCATCGCGGTCGAGGTACCCGCTGCCGTCGCGGACCTCGATGGCGAGGATGTCCCCCAGGTAACCCTCGGCAATGAGCCGCTTGACCGTGTTGTCGACGCGGAGGGTGAAGGGAGAGGGCACAAGCTGGGCGATGAGATGCGGCTTGCGGCGGGCGGCGTCCCGCATCTCTCGGGCTTCAGTCGCGTTCATCGCCATGCGCGCCTCGCACAGGACATGCTTGTCGGCGGCGAGAGCGGCCAGTGTCGCCCGAGCGTGCAGGTACGGCCAGGTGCCGATGACGACGGCGTCGACCTCCTCGTCCTGGATCAGGTCGCCCCAACTCTCTTGGATGCGGGGAATGCCGAACCGACGGGCGACGACGTCCGCAGACTCGGCCGTCCGGTTGCACACAGCCACGATCTCGACTCCGGGGATCGTCTGCAGCCCCGGGATGTGCTTCTCCCGCGTGTTGGCTCCGGCGCCGATGATCCCAATGCCGACATGGCTTCCGCTCACGCTGACCCACTCCCCATTGTGCGCAAGTCAGGCTGCTCACTCCATCATCTAGTTCGTGTTGCACCAGGGAGGTCCTTCTGGGCACGGGTGATGAGTGAGCGAACCCCACATTGAAGGTTTGGGCCCCGGCGTGAGTGAATGGGCATGTGGTACGGGCACCCAACTCAGGGCGCTGTTCACTTGTCCGCCCGCATCCATGGCGACACGACGTTGCCGGCCATGGTGACGATGGCGCTGGTGCCCCTGCGGGCGGACCAAGACCTGTCGTCTGCGCCGGAGATCACTCACTCGACAGAGGGCGACACGACAACGTGGGCACTGCCTGCGGGTGAGGGCAGCATCGGGTTCGTCACCTCACCGGATGATTGCTCAGTTTCCGAAACGTCTGAAGACTGAAACGGGTACGCGGATCCCGTCGCCGGGGCCCATGTCGTAGATGGAGACCATCTGCCGGCCATCCCCGTCTGCATCGGGAAAGTGGGAGCTGTCGATCGGGCGCTCCAGCTTGATATTGCGCCCGGTGACCCCCACGACGCGGTAACGGGCCGCCTTGTCCTCGCCGGTGACTGTCGCTCCGTCATAGTACCCCGGCTTGAACCCGCGGAACTCCTCGATGGGCGGCGGTATCTCACAGATGATCTCTCGGCTGTCCTCGCTGACGCCCGTCATCTTGGAGCGGTAGATGATGGCGTTCAGGTCCAGTCGGACGCGGTCGCCCGGGGGCAAGACTTCCTCAATGTGGTACGCCGTCCGGTGCGACCCGCCGGTGATGTAGATCAGCCGGCCCTTGAGGGCGTCGCCCACCGGCAGGGATCGGTCCAGCGTTACGGTGCGGGCATCATAGTCGACCGCCAGGATGCCGGCGTCGAAGGCGGGCTGGGGAGCCTCCACAACGGTTTCGCCGACGCGCAGGTAGCCCCCGTTGACCACATGCGCGGCGCGTGGCTTCCCATTGAGCTCCGACCAGTACCCGAAGCTGGGGGCTGAAGGTGTAGATGAAGGTGTCCACCTGTCCGCCTGCGAGAGTGACGCGTACGGCGACGGGCTGGAACTCACCGGTGGGCGCGCCTGTGACGGGCAGCTTCTCGATTCTCTCGACGAAGGGGTTCTGCTCGTATGGCTGCCAGACGCTGATGAACTCGCTGGCCCCATCTTTGGCTTCCTCTTCGGCGAACAGGAAGCGCAGGGACGGGATATCAGGCTTGGCACACTGGGCGATTCCAGTCGGAGGTGCACGTCCCCCTTGTCGTGCTTCCAGTCGGCCCAGACGTCACCGTCATCTGCCGCGACTTCCAGATCGACCAGGTTGTTGGCGAGGCCGCGACGCAGGTGAGCCGCCTCTTCATCTCCGCCAAGGTCCCCGCTGAATTCCAGGCTCGACTGGAAGTCGTCGTAGGCCGGCCCGTGGAAGCCCAGCGTTCGCGTGTCGCCCCCTGCCATGCGGAAGATGTCGAGCAGGTAGACGTTGCCTCCTGGGGCATCAGCCAGGCACAGGGCCCGCCGATAGGTGCGGCTGGTGAACCCGGCGGGCTGCGCGGAGATGTCCACGAACGACGCCTCAGGCGCTGATGCGAACATCTCCAGGTCGCCGTGGGAGATGCAGCCCGGGTACTGCGGCTTGCGGTCGATCATGCCCGTGTTGTGGAGGGTCACATGCTGGGTATTGCCCATTGGGTGAGCCCAGCACGGGTAGCCCAGCTCGGGTGCGAGGCTGAAGCCCTTCGCGAACAGCTCGATGTTCAGGTTGTCATTGTGGTGGTGGCCGCGCCCGTAACCATAGCGGACGGCGATTCCAGCGCGGGCCTTGAGGTCCGGGGCGTCGGGTCGGGACTCAAGGAATGCGAAGCCGACGCCATCCATGACGCGGCTTTTGGCCGGGGGCTCCGGTGGCAGCTCCTTCGCCTGGGCTTCCACCTGCGGCCAGATGTCCTCGACGAACAGGGATGGCTTTCTCTTGCCCAGCCGGTAGATCGCTCGGGCGATGCGATCCGTGGGCCAGCGACGATACGCGCGCTCATACGACTCGCGCACGATGGACGCCGCGCCCCGGGGATAGCGGGCACCACGCCC
>JALGSS010000554.1 GCA_029821745.1 Candidatus Zipacnadia bacterium | reverse complement strand
CTGTACGATGTGAACGCGAAGTCCTGGCGGGTGGAGCCGGGGGCCTTCGAGATACGCGTGGGGTCCTCGTCACGGGACATCCGCGCGAAGGCCACGCTGACGGTCAATTAGACAGCGGAAGCTCGAATGCCGCACTGAGAATCACGCAACAGGGCAGCCCGATGCAGGCTGCCCTGTTGGTGTTCTCGGTCTGAGCGGGCTAGTCGGCTCTGCCGTCCCACCAGTAGGTCCGGAAATCCCGCAGGGCTTCGAGCACCGCGTCCACATTCTCCGCGGGCGTCGGGGGGTAGATGCCGCAGATGAACTCCAGGCCCCCCTGGGGCGACCCGAGCTTGCGGACCTCTTCCTCGATCAGGTCGCGAATCTCCTGGCGGGTCCCGAAGGGCACGACACTCTGGCGGTCGATGTCCAGGCGGATGCAGAACTGCCCCTTGACCTCGCGGACGAGATCGTCGATCCCGTTGCACAGATCCTGCGGGTTGATGATATTGACCCCGGCGAACCGGAATTCGTCCATCAGGTCCATGATGTACCCGTCGCTGTGGAGGGCCACCAGCATGTTCTTGGCCGCGCAGGGGGCGATCAGTTTCTCGTAGGCGGGGGTCATGTACTTGCGGAACATCGCCGGGCTGATGATGGACGCCGTCTGGGTACCGAGGTCCTCCCCGATGTTCATCAAATCCACGTCCATGTCGACGTACTGCCGCACGATCTTCATGTTGTGGTCGAGGAGGGTATCGATGAGGGTCTGCACGTGGGGGTCCTCGGTGGCCATGTCGAGCATCATGTTCTCGAAGCCCCGCAGGTACGTGAGCCGCATGAACATGAAGCCGTGTGGCACGCCACCCATAGTCAGGGCGCCGTTCTCCTTGGCCTTTGCGACGCCGGCGCGAGTGGCGTCCCAGTCCACAGGCCCGCGGTCCCCCGTCACGAGCGGATCGGGGGCTTCCCACGTTTCCAGGTCGTCCCAGCTCTTGAGCGGAGAGTCGGTGACCACGCCCTCAATGCCCGCGATGCTTGATTCCCACGTGCAGCCCCACGCGTCAGTGAAGCTCTCACCGGGGCGGTAGGCGGGCCCGGGATCCCAGTTGTCGTAGTCGAGCTTCCCCTTCTCAAAGCCTGGGTACATCCACGGGTGCCGGGCCATGACGTTCTCGGCTTCCTCCCTGAGTTGCATTCGCGAAGCCCCTGAGAGCACCACGTGGCAGGGAATCCACTCAGGTCCCTGAAAGCGGGCGTTGCGGATGTAGTTCTCACGGTCGGTCAGTGGCATGGCGGCCTCCTGGGTTGGTCCTGCAAGCGCCTCGCGTAAGAGCTGGAGGTATCGCTGTGGGTGACAGGTTCGACCTCTACCGGGTCGTATCCTTCGCCGGCGCGTCACAGATGCGGGGCCGAGGGTGCTCGGGGAAGCCCGCCGTGCGCTTGACTTGCGGCGAGGGCGCCCCCTATAGTCTTGTTTTGTATGCTATAATCTGTGGCAGCATGGAGCTTGCGGTCCGGCCAGACCGGTCGGACTGGAAGTCGTGTGTGCCTGCTTCGGAACTGACGCGACGCTGTCGGCCCAGCGATGCGTCGCTCAACGGCAACGGCTACAGCTGCGATGTCGCAATCATCACTGCAACCACCTCAAGCTGGGGAGGACGCTCAAATGTCCCACAGGGTCACGTCCCTCGCCAGATCTACCGCCGCCGGTCCGCTCCTGGCGGTGATCGCCCTGTCCCTGTGTGCGAATGCTCTCGGCGCCGGTCTGAGTAGCACCAGGCCCGACAAGAATGTAGGGCTGGCCGCAGACGAGCCCCCGCTTCAGCCATCGGAGGCGGGTGACCGTGCCACGTTGCATGCGTCCTCGCGGATGTCGGTGGACAACAACTACCGACTGAGTGCAGGCGACGTCGTGCAGATCACGGTTTTCGCCGAGCCAACGCTTTCAGGCTCCTTCCGCATCGGCCCAGGCGGGTCGATCGGGATGCCGCTGCTGGGCCAAACGGGTCTGCGCGGCATGACTCTGACCGAAGCCAAGGCGTTCCTATCAACCAAGATCGGCACCCTCGTGCGCCGCCCCAACGTCACGGTGACCGTGGACGAGATATCCTCGGTACGCAAGGTCTATGTGTCGGGGGAACTGGGGCGCAACGGTGCCCTGACACTCCCCTTCGGCTCCACGCTGACCGACGCCGTCTCGGCGGCTGGTCCCGGACCCTTCGCGGACCTGCGGCGGGTCAGACTCACTCATCCCGGCTCGAAGCCGATCGAGGTCGACTGCAGCGGCCTGCGCGGAGAGGGTGCGCTTGGGACGGAACATCGGCTCGAGTACGGCGACACCGTGTTCGTGCCGCGCGTGCGCGAAGAGATCATGATCCTGGGTGAGGTCCGCGTTCCCGGCACGATGCTGCTGCCGGTGGAGCGGGAGATCACCGTGCTGGACGCTCTTCGTACGTCCCAGGGCTTCACGCCGACTGCGGACCGCTCGAACGCAGTGCTCCTGCGTAGCGGGTCCGACCCCATAACCATCGACCTTGACGCCCTTCTCAAGAAGGGCGACATCTCCCAGAACCGGCAGCTCCAGGGCGGCGACGTGCTGGTCGTGCACCAGGTGGGCAGCATCTCCGTCGTCGGGCAGGTGCAGGCGCCACGCGTGTTCCAGTCTCCAGTGCCGATCCCGATCCTGCAAGGCCTTGCATCTGCCGGCGGGCCCAGTCCCACGGGCGATCTGACCCGCGCGGAGATCATCCGCGAGGGCGAGACGATCACCGTAGACCTGCAGAAATTCCTCGAGGAGGGGCAGGCACCCGCTGAGTTCGCGCTCCAGCCGGGCGACGTTCTGGTAATCCCGAAGGGCGAAGGGCAAAACGTACTTGTCATGGGCGCTCTGGGACGAACCGGGATTGTGAACCTGCGCGGCATCGAGCAGCGGGACCTGCTGCGCGTCGTCACGATGTCCGGTCCCGGGGCCGGGTCGGATCTGACCCGTGTCACCGTGTACCGTGGCAACGAAACCATCGTCCGCGACCTGAAGACGATGATGGAAGATGGCGATGTGTCCCAGAACCTCGACCTCGAACCCGGCGATCTGGTCATGGTTCCACTGGTCGCCGTCGATTCAGTGCTCGTGACCGGTGCCGTCTCGCGGCGTGGCGTCATGCGCGTGGCGGAAGAAGAGGACCACGACCTGCTGCGGATCGTCACCCTCGCCGGTCCGGGTGCCATCTCCAATCTCAGCCGCGTGCAGATCCACCGCAAGGGCGAGACCATTGTCCGCGACCTGCAGGCAGCCATCGACGAAGGCAAACTCGAGGAGAGCCTCGCGGTCGAGGACGGAGACGTTATTGTCGTGCCGCAGCTCGATGAGACTGTTGTGGTCACGGGAGCGATGCAGCGCACCGGGCTGATCAGCCTGGTCAACGATGAGTGGCGCGACTTGGGCCGGTTGATCATCATGTCCGGCCCGCTGGCAATCGCCGACCTGACCCACGTAACGGTCAGCCGGGGCGATGAGAAGATCGTCGTCAATGTGCAGGATTACATTGAGAAGGGCGACCGCAGCAAGACGCTTGAGTTGATGGACGGCGACATGGTGCGGGTGCCGCGGATCGAGGACAGCATCATGTTGACCGGGGCGCTGTCCAGGGGCGGAGTGCTGCGCCTGTACCCGGGCATCGACCGCGATCTCGCCGGGCTGGTGCTCTCCGCCGGACCGGTGCAGATGGCTGATCTGGAGAATGTCACGATCCACCGCCAGGACGCCGACGGGAAAGACGTCACCATCGTCAAGAACCTGCGCGCG
>JALGSS010000553.1 GCA_029821745.1 Candidatus Zipacnadia bacterium | reverse complement strand
GTCAGCGACGCCGGCTGCCCGGGGGCAAGGACGACCCGGGTCGGGCGGACCTCAACAGCCGCCGGAGTCAGCAGCGGGGCCATGTGGGCCAGGGCCTGTGGATACCAACTGATCGCGCGGATTCCGGCTCCGGTCTGGTCATAGAGAGCCCGGGCCACTTCCGCGAACCAGGGGTCTTCCGTCAGCACGTATGCGTACGTCAGCGCATTGAAGCACTGGCTTGTGGGCCCAAAGCGCCTGCTGTTCTGTGGGCTCTGCTTATACCAGAACCGCCCCGGCGGGCCCATTGGCTCCGTGGTGATCCACTCGGCGATGCCGATGCACGCGTCCTTCACGCGTGGAGCCCCGGTGAAGTCGTACCATCGCCCGAGGCCGCGCCCGACGATCCCGTGCATGAAGGTCGACCCACCCTCATAGCTGGGCTGCTCGGAAATCGGGACGCTGACCACGCCGCGGATCGGGTCCTGGTAGTTGATGATCCAGTTCGCGACAGTCCAGCCGGCTTGTTCGAGGCGTTCGTCTGTGATGGCGCTGTTCAACGCGGATAGAGCGATGAGCGCCCATCCGGGCCCGCGTTCCTGCCCGCCCGCGCCGTAGCTGTTGTGCTCCACAATTTCGCAGTACCAGTCGGCGAGCGCACGAGTGACCTCCTCGGCCCACGGGTCGCCTGTGAGGTACCAGTAGTCGATCATCCCCTGCACCCAGCTATGCCCTGCGCTGGCGCCCGAGCAGGTGTGGTCGGCGATCCAGCACTGGTCTTCGTGGGAGGGCATCCACATCGAGGTCGCGTTGTGGTGGCGTGGCCCGCCCTGCTGCGTCAACTTCTCGGGCGCGTGGTGGTTGATCACCACGTCTTCGTACATCCGAGCCTGCTGTTCCGCCAACTCCCACCACTGGGCCCCGCCGCTGCGGAGGTACTGGAGGGCGAAACCATGGTGGTGATCGTACTCGCTGTTGCTCCAGTACGTGTAACTCGGCCCGTAGCCCCACTCGAAGGTGTCATCGCCGAAATTCTCGAAGCCATACTCGCGCCGCCGCTCGCGCTTAGCGAGGTAGCTCCTGTATAGGCCATCAACCGAGGTCTCATACCGCGCGTATCGCGTCAGGTCCGTCGGCTGGAACACGCCAAAGGCGCCTGTGCTTGCTGTGTAGGCTGGGTCGGCGACTGCGCGGAGGCGATGAGACAGGGGAGCCAGAGCGTCCCTCACGGGCGCGCTGGTGTCCTGGCCGTCGAACACCAGGCGCACTTCCGCACTCAGCGCCTCCCCCTGGGTGAGACGGAACAGGCCCATCTTGCCGGGAGACTGGGGATAGCCGACGCCGCCCACCGAGTACCGATCCGTGATTTCGCGCATCCGCTCGAGCCACCGCGTGGGGAGGTCCGCATCATCAAAGGCCTGAGGGATGAAGTCCAGGCGCAGTTCATCTGCGCCGAACCGGATCGCCTGAGGGAAGCGCTCCCAGAACCAGCGCATCCCGACGGCCACGCCCGGCAGGCGCACGTAGCCGGGGCTGCGGGCCTCCATGCGTGATTGCGGGCCGTCCTCGCCCGTCCAGGTGAGGATATTCTCGCGATGCTGATAGAGGACAGCGCCGGGGTTCGCGGCCCGAGACGACTCGTCCGTTAGCCACGCCCTCCCGCGGCCTGATTCCGCGCGCGCAAGCTGCATCGACCAGCGTTTCAGGTACACCTCCGGCGTGTCCTCCCGGTTGATGATCCGGGAATCCACGAGGAGGGCGTCCGATCCCGCCGTCGCCTCAATCTGCAGCCTGTAATCCACCATCGAGCCGTCCGCATCCGCGAAGGAGCCCTTGCGCAGGATCAGGGCGCGCTGGGGACCCGCGTCAACCACCGTCGTCTCGGTGACCGTCTCTCCGCCGCTGCGGACCACGCGACCGTTCTCGTCTTCCAAGACGATGTCCCAGACTTCGGCCACGGGCTTCACGATTTCCTCGCCGCGCCGCACCTCTTCGACAATCCGCCCGTGGGTTTTGCTGACGGTGGCGGTGAGCTTGCCCGTCCGGATTGTCAGCAGGTCGCCGTCATCGGTGACCGTGACGCCCTGCTGTGTTTCGAGCGGCTCGACGCCCTGGCCGGCCTGAACCGTGTATGTCGCCGTGCCCTTCGCCGCCACATTGACGGGGAACGAAAGGAGCGCGACCTTGACGCTACCGTCGGGCCAGCGGACGATGACGCGAGAGCCCACGGGCACCGGATTGCCGTCAACGCCTATCACGCGGAGCTTCGACGGGTCCTTCAGACAGCCCTGCGGGAACGGGACGCCCTGGACGGCGACTTCGCCTTCACGCGCCACGCCGGCCGTCTCGGGCACGCTCACCTGGAACTCCACGCGGGCGCTTCCCGGCGCGATGTCCGGGGCTGTGGCCGGCGCAGGCTCCGGCTCTGACGCGAGGCGCTCGGGGACTATCGCGACCTCGCTGATCTCCACCTCGTCGTCATCGGCGCAGTCGGCAACGATCCGCAAGGCGCTCCCGCGGTCAAGCTGCACCGGGCCTGTGACCGCCCAATGCAGACGATGATCGTCGGCGGTCAAGGTCCAGTCGGCGACGGTTGCGTCGTCAACTCGGACCGCCACTGTGGAGCGCCCGTTGACGCCGTCTCGCAGCCGGACCGCGATGCGGAACTCCCCGGCGGGGCCGTCGTATTCTCGCGTGAGGATCCCCTGACCGGCGCTGAGCACCTGCGCGTCTTCCGACTGTGTGAAGCCCTGGGCCTCGAAGCCACGGGTCGCGGGCGTGCGCAGCATGTCGGTGATGACATCAACGGTTGCCCAGAAGACATCGATGGCGAAGGGCAACTCGCCGGAATCCTCGCGGTCTTCGACACGGAGCGTCAGTTCGCAGTTACCGTTGCCCGCCCGCACGGCGTCGGTGATGTCCGCTGTCCGGATTCTCGTCCGCGCAGGCTGCGGATTGCGCCCGAGAACGTCCTGCTCCCAGATCACCTGGTCGTTGATGAGCACCTGCGCATAGCGCATGTCCTTCTTGTAGTTCTGCAGTGCCGTCTTGCCGTGGTCTGCGCCGCCGAGAATCCGCTCGCGGCCTCCGCAGTAGGTGTCGGACTCATACCAGCGCAGTGTGACGGAGCCGTCCTCGCGCGGAACTTGCACGGTGCGCGTCAACTGGGCGAAGCTTCCCGCCTTGCTCGGGGCGTCGGCGTGGGTGAATGTCGCGATGCCTCGCCGGTCAACCTTCATGGAATAAGGGCCCTCAGCGGTGAACCGCCACTCAGGCGCATCCAGGGGGATGCCGTCGCCACGCCTGGGTAGGTCGATGATATCGTTGAAGGCAACGCGGAAGCCCTCGGGAACTTCACGCGGAGGCCTCGTGGCCGCCCGGCTCCCGGCGCTGTTCATCGCGTAGCGAACGAGGTTCTCAAGCAGGCGCGCGCCCTCGACTTTAGCGTCGCCGCCGGAGTCGTGGAACCAGTGGTACTCGGGAATCATCTGGCTGAGGATGAGGCGGCCCTTGCCCAGGGGCAACTCGATGATGCCGAAATGCGGGCCGTGACTGGCCGCTTCCCGCTTGTCCCAGTTCTGCTCGGCGCCGGTGCTGACGAGGGGGATCCAGCCTTCACCGAGGTCGTAGAACGCGTCGTAGATGCTGCCCCCGTGGACGTTCTTCATCTCGGCGTCTGTGAGTTTGTGCGGGGTGTTGAACACGGGGTGCTCGGGCTCGAGTATCTTCCCGAACGCGTAGGCCTTGTCTCGCTTGAGCCGAACGGGTAGCCACGACTCCGCGCTGGTGTTGAGCCGGAAGCAGAGCAGGACGCCGCCGGA
>JALGSS010000552.1 GCA_029821745.1 Candidatus Zipacnadia bacterium | reverse complement strand
GCCTTGACGGCTTTGACCGGACCATGGTGCTCCATCAGGTGTCCGACCATCAAGACGCGATCCCGAGCATCGGCCAGTTCAGCCAGCTTCCTGGCTTCGTCGGAGTCCAGACACATGGGCTTCTCGACGAAGACGTGCTTCCTTGCGAGCAGAGCCTGCTTGGCCAGCGCACAGTGGGTGACCGGAGGCGTCGCGATGGACACGGCGTCGATGCTTGCGTCCGCGATCAGCTCGGCGGGGCTGCTATAGAGTGTCGCGTCCGGGTACTGCTCGCCCACTTCATGGAGCCGCGACGCGTCCTGGCGGCACGCCGCCCCCACGCACGAGCCATCGGTCTCGTCCCAGACGCGGAGCAGATTCTTCCCCCACGCACCACACCCAATGCATCCTATGCGAATCATCGTGTCCCTCCCGATCGTTCAGACCGTGATGATCCCCGCACCCTCCACGGAGCGGTAACGATTCGCGGCAAAACCGTGCTCGCCCAGGACGGCGATGAGCCCGTCGCAGGCGTCATCACGGACGAGTATGGTGCAGCATCCGCCGAGGCCCGCTCCCGCAACCTGTGCGCCGACGACGCCCTCCTGGCGTTTTGAGACATCCACGATCAGGTCCAGTTCCGGGGTGCTGCAGCCGTAGTCGCCGGGCTGGCGATGGAGCCGCGCCCGCGCTGCCCGATCGCCACCGCTTCCGAGGTCGGCGATTAGACCGTCCAGGTACTCGCCTGTCACCTCGCGGCGCCACGGCGATGCGTTGCCGTCTGCATCGTACACGACGACGCGGTCACCGTCATGGGAAATGTACCACAGATCACCGAAACCGACGGGATCCTGGGCGCGCAGGTACTCCACACAGCACTTTGAGCGGGCGATTTCGGCGAGGCCGTAAAGGACCACGCCGCGAACATCGAACGCGTCATTGTCGCCGTGGAGAGTCGCGAGCAGGGCATCGAGCTTCTCGGCGTCCGAGCCCTCAAAGGGCCCGTAGTCGGCGAACAGCGCGTCTCGGGTCAGAGTCACGGGCAATCGCTTGACAAGCCCGTAGAGCCCTGCCAGGTCCACCCCAAGGTTGGCTGCGGTGATGTCCCGGAAGTGGTGGATGCACGACGCGGCCTCGGGCACGAGCCGTTTGATGATAATCTCGCCGGTCACGTAGCCCAGAATCTTCTTGTTGTAGGTGCGCCGGGCTCCCTGACTCTTCTTCGCCTCAACGCCGGAGTTACAGACGACGACCGAGTAGTCGTCGAGGAATGGCAGGAACTCGACAATCCCGAAGGGGAAGAACCCGACGTGAGCCACAGCGCCGCGCCGGCCGAACTTGATGGCCGCATGATCGGACGCGCCCCCACGCGTGCCCACGAACCACTCGCCTTCGGCGCACAGATCCACCAGGGCGTCAGGGGACACGGGCAGGCTATTGACCGCCACGAGTGCCTCCGCAGCCCCGACGACGAGAGCCGATGATGAGCTGAGGCCGGACCCCACGGGAATGGTGCCGTGGGTGACGATGTCAGCCCCACGCAAGGGCGTGCACCGGAACCGCTGCTGCAATCGCAGGACCGCCGAGCGGACGTAGTTGGACCAGTCGCCCCCACTCACGAGCTGCAGCGTCTTCGGACTGTTGATGCACGTGGGCCAGTCACGCCAGTCGAGATGCGCGATGTCCTGGGAGATCGAGAACTCACGGTTCGGGAACTGGCTCCCGCACGTGTTCGTCAGGGCGACGCGGTCATCATCCCGCGGCGAAGCCACCATGATGATCTCATCATTGATGGCGATTACATTCGTGTTTCCGCCCCGGTGGTCGACGTGGCTGCCCATCAGATTGACACGCCCGGGCGACCGAGAGATGAGCACGGGCCGGTCGCCTCCGTAAGTGTCGATGAACTGGTCGAGGGCTTTGAGGAACTCCTCGCGTTTCTCCGCGCAAAGATCCGGCGCTGGGCCGTAGGTCCTCTCCATGAACCCCAGGATCAGCGGGTCCTGGTCGGCGAAGAGCCGGCGCCACTCGGACGCCGGCTTCAAGGCATTGGGGCTCACGGCGTCAGTCTGCTCCTGGCACACCTTCCGCTCGATTTCGGCCAGTTCCTCGGGCGTGTTGAAGCCCATGGAGTCGTCCGGGTGATCGACGCAGACGGTTCTGAGCGAGTACCTGGGAGTGCCGTTGGCGTGGCGTCTGGATGCGAGGAACTTGACGCCGTCCGTCAGGTACTCCTCACCCTGGGCGTTGTTGGCCTCCAGTGAGCCAAGGGCCTCGTAGAGCGCTGGAGCGCGGAATAGGTAAGCCGACAGGTTGGCCTCATCGGTCTTGCCCTCGACCTCTGCGGCGCTGATATCGCGAGGCACCCCGTCCATCCACATCGTCAGGGTCGTGGCCTCGCGCAGCGGCGCCAAGAGAGCGCTGAGTTCCTCGCAGGGGACTGAGTCTGTGCCGGTGGCCCGGACAAGCAGATCGCCACAGGCCTTCCGGGCCTTGCGCTCAGATGGAAACCGGTCGCGGATGCGCTCGAGGATCACGGAGGACGGCACAGCGCTATCGGCGTCGCCGATCAGTGCCTGAAGGTCAGCACTTAGGTTCGAGAGGGCTATCTCGCTCGTCTCGACGATGCCGCAGGCGTTGCCGTCAGCGTCGCACAGAACGCGCCCGGAGGTCGGGTTGTCGTCCTTGTGGCCGACGAGGAATACAACGTCGCTGCGGGTGTCCCTGAGGGTCGCGAGGAGGCGATGGACGATGTGTGGGGCTACGAGGCGGTCGCCGACGACAACGAGGACTAGACCGCCGAAGCCGCTGTCCTGGAGCATCCTGGCGCCGCACTTGGCCGCATGACCGGTGCCCAGGGGCTCTGGCTGGTAGGCGAAGCTGACGTTGGGTACGCGCGAGCCCACGGTGTGCAAGACCTGCTCGCCCAGCGTGCCGACCACGATGACGTGATGGTCGACGCCACACTGCTCGTAGCTACGCAACGCCCGGAGGATGACGGGGATCCCCCCGACCTCAAAGCACACCTTGTGCTTGGTATCGTCCTTCATCCGCGTGCCGCGCCCGCCGGCGAGAACCACGGAGACCACACGTTCATCAGACCACGGCGTCATAGGGCCGGACTCCTGGCGATGCGGAGCGTTCATAGCTTGCTGCGTCTGTATGCTGTGTCAACTAGCCCCCACAGTAGCGCTGATCCTGGGCACACAGAACAACTGCCGACCGCGGAGCATGGCCGGCGGCTTGGTGCCCGCAACTGCAGGCCTGCAGAATCTACATATACCAGTGCGTAGGATACCACACTGCCTCGCCGGGTGTCCAAATCGCGAGCGCGAGGTGTGACCCGGCGCCGCCCGGATGTGTCAGAAGGCGGGCATCTCCTCCGGCTTCTCGTAGTGCTTGATCGGCCTCGCCGGCACTCCGACGGCCACGCAGAAGGAGGGAATATCCCTGACTACCGCCGCGCCTGCGCCAACGATGGTCCACTCGCCCACGCTCGTGCCCTGGCGCGTAGAGATGCCCACACCCATGAAGCTGCCCTCCCCGACGTGAACGTTCCCGGAGAGGGCATTCTGCGCCATGATGCAAGCGAAATCGCCGACCGCAGCGTCGTGGGAGATCACCGTGTTGTAGTTGAGATACGAAAATCTGCCGAGACGGCAGTTACTGGAGAGCACGCACCCGGCGAACACCACGCAGCCCTCGCCGATGGTAGCGGAAGGCATGACCACGGCCGAGGGATGCACCAGCGAGGCCCATTCGCCGCCGAGCTCCAGGACCTTGTGCACGATGCGGTACCTCACCCACGGGTGGCCCACGCCCAG
>JALGSS010000551.1 GCA_029821745.1 Candidatus Zipacnadia bacterium | reverse complement strand
CAGAGCTGCGCGTACTTCAAGAGCCCCGGAAGGGGCGACAGAACTGACGGCGAACGCCCTTTTGCACCGTCTCCAGAATGTGTATAGCGCATCGCCCGTCACTTTGCGGGCAGGGCGCATTGCGAGGCAGGCAGAACCTCTCCCCTGGTCGGGAGTTAAACACAGTAACCACGTCGCGAGGACTGCATCGCAATGCTCGACCTGCGCACAAACGAAGAGTTGATGGTGGCTGCGGCCGAAGGCGACGACGACGCCTTCGAGGTTCTCGTCCTGCGCCTGCGCGATGGCGTGAACCGGTTCCTTCGGTACCTCGGCTGCGATCCTCAGACGGTGGATGATCTGACACAGGAGACGCTGCTGCGCCTGTGGACCTCACGGAACGGGTACGAGCCGCGGGCCGCCCTGCGCACGTACGCACTCACCATCGCCAAGAATCTGTGGCTAACCGACGCCACCACCGGGCGCAGCGATGGCCTGGACGGGCTGGCACTGGCTGACCTCTTGCCGCCGAGCCCGGAGCGCGAGTTGTTCGCCAAGTACCGCGCGCTGCGTATCCGAGAGGCCATCATCGCACTGCCGCCGAGACAGCGGATCGTGTTCGTCCTCAGCCATATAGAGGACCTGCCATACGCGGAGATCGGGCGGATCCTGGGCATCGCCGAGGGCACGGTGAAATCGCGGATGCATCGAGCGATCCGCAATCTGAGACACGCGCTGGAGCGGGACGCGTCCCGCCCGGCGAGTGAGGAGGACTGAGCGATGGACTGCAAGCAAGCCGAGGAACTGATGGTCGCTCACGCACGAGGTGAGCTGGCCGGGAAGCAGGCGAAGGAGTTGGAGGCGCATCTGAGTACCTGCTTGCGCTGCCGGAAGCAATCGGAGGCAACCGCGCGCACACTGCGGATCCTACAGGGAGCAGAGACCCCTGAAGTCTGCAACATGGTCGAGGACGTCCTCATCAGGGCGGCGGAAGAGAACGCCAGCGACATTCATCTGGAGCCACGCTCCGAACACGGCGACAACGGCGTCGTGCGCATCCGCGTCGACGGCGTGCTGCGGGAGTTGCTGACGGTCGAGGGCAGTTACGGGTCCCTCGTCGCCCGCTTCCAGTACATGGCAGGCCTTGACATCGGCGAGACAAAGACGCCTCAGACCGGCCGGGTTCACATGAGGCACAAGAACCGCGACATTCACGGACGCTTCACCTTCATCCCGACCCAAGATGGGCCGCGGGTGACGTTGCGCTTGCATGAGTCGTCCCTGGCGCCGACGTCGCTGGAGCAAGTCGGGATGTCCGGCGAGGACCTTGAGGCCGCCCACGCGCTACTTGCCTCGCCGTGTGGGATCGTGGTCTTCTCGGGGCCCATCGGCTCCGGCAAGACGACCACGATGTGCGCGGCGCTTCAGGAGTTGATACACCCCGGGATTTCAGTGGTCAGCATCGAGGACCCGATCCGGATACGGATGAACGGCGTCAACCAGATCGGGATCGATGAGAACGCGGGGCTGGGCTGGCGTGAGGCCATGCGGGCGGTGCGCGACTCCGACCCCGACATCATCATGGTCGGTGATCTGTCGGACGAGGCCACGATGCTCGGGGCGGGCGAACTGGCGATCTCCGGCCACCTGGTGCTCACGCAGGTGCACTCGGCGGATGCGCCCGGGGCTCTCACGCGGCTGGTGGAAATGGGCATGCCGCCGTATCTGCTGGCTGACTCCATCCTTGGCGTGACGGGCCAGCGACTGATCCGCTGTGTCTGTGAGAACTGCAAGGAGGAGTATGCGCCGCCGTCGGATGAGATCGATTGGCTGCGCGAGGCGGGCATTGAGGAGATTCCCGAGACACTGTGGCGAGGCGCAGGCTGTGAGCAGTGTCGCGAGACCGGATATCGGGGTCGAACGGCGATCTATGAGGTGATGAAGGCGACGCCGGAGGTGGTCTCGGCTATCGCTGACGGGAACTACAGCCCTACCGTCGGAGAAGCGGCCGTCGAACGTTCCCTCGAATTCAACGGAGCCCAGAGAGCCCTTGAGGGAGTCACGACGGTCCACGAGGTGCGGCGGGTAACCCACCCCGTCGATCGAGGTTAGAGATGGGTGCCACTCTCCTCCTGCATGGGCCGCAATCGCGCCGGCGGGAGGAGAGTGGAACACTCACGAAGTTCTCTGTCGGGCTGGGTGTGGCGGCCCTACTTGCTCAAGCCCACGTATGAGCCATAGACCGCAGACCTCTCCGGGAACACGGCCACTTCCTCATCATTGCGGTACACGACCATCGCGGCGCCTGACAGCCGGGAGATCTCGATGTACGTGAACGCCTCCTCAGGGTCGCCGGACTTCTCGATGGCCATGACGATCTCGGGATTGCCGTTGATGTGGAACGCGTAGCAGGCCCCGGCGAAGACGCGGTTATGCTCGTCGACCTTGGGATTGTAGTAGATCATCCGCCGCGGACCGGCCAGGGGAATGACCTCCACGTCGGCTTCCTCCTCGCCCTCGACCTCGTTGAACACGATCATATCCGCCTGGAACTCCTTCGCGATGGCGTCGAACTCGTCGAGCGCGGCATCCGCGGCATCAACGGACCCGGAGTGTCCCAGCAGAGGCACTAGAATGAATGCGGCCAGACTCAATGCAGTAACGGCACCGGCGATCAGGTAGAACGCTGGCTTCCAATTACCGAGGAATCATTCCGTGTCTGCGGCGCACATTCCTTCCGCTGTTCGTAGGGCCAAATGCGAACGGCCTTACGACTGCCCGACACTCCTGTCGGGCCAATGGGCGCACGACCAACGACAAACGGCTGCCCGACAGGAGTGCCGGGCTACGACGGCAGGTAAGGCTACGCGACAACAGCAACGACCTCATAGTAGGAGATACCCTCATGCCTGCGAAGAAGAAGACGACGAAGAAAGCCGCCCCGGTCAAGCGCGTCATGCGGCCCATGGACTACATCTGGAGCCTGTATGATGCCAATGAGCCCGCCCTCGCCTTCGACTGCAAGAACGAAGCCGAGTGGAAGAAGTGGCGGCTGAAGCTGAAGCGCAAGTTCACTGACCTCCTCGGCGGTCTCGATGAGCCGAAATGTGACCTCGCGCCGAAGGTCAGCAAGCGCAAGAAGCTCGACGGCTACACCCGCGAGCATGTCGTTTTCCAGAGCCGCGAGAATCTCTCGGTGGCGGCGTGGGTTCTTGTGCCGGAAGGAGCGGAAGGGCCCCAGCCCGCGATGATCTGCCTTCAGGGACACGGGCCCGGCAAGGATCAGATTGTCGGCATCAATGACGACGGCACTCAGCGCACCGAGTACGGCGAATACCAGAAGGACTTCGCGATCCAGGCCGTCCGGCGCGGGTACGTCGTCATCGCCCCGGACATGATCAGCTTCGGCGAGCGGCGAGACAAGGCGGACGTGGAGAAGGGCAAGGGAGCCTCAAGCTGCCGCAAGCCCAGCATGGCGGGGATGCTCCTCGGCCACACCGTCCCCGGGATGCGCGTGTATGATGTCTCGCGCTGCATCGATTACCTGGAGACGCGGCCCGACGTCAACAGCAAGAAGATCGGCTGCATGGGCATCTCCGGCGGCGGCACCATCACGACCTTCGCGGCGGCGGTGGAGGAGCGCATCCAGGCATCCCTGATCAGCGGGTACCTGAGCTACTGGCGCGACTCGATCATGGACATCCAGCACTGTGAAGACAACTACGTGCCGAACGCGCTGCAGTACGCGGAGATGCCCGACATCGCCTGCCTGATCGCTCCGCGGCCCGTGTTTTTCGAGAATGGCACGCAGGACACCATCTTCCCGATCAAGTCTGCCCGAAAGGCGTACAAGTACATCAAGGCGGCTTATGATGTGCTCGGAGTGGCGCATCGATGCGAGATGCAAGTGTTCGAAGGTGAGCACCAGTTCTGCGGCGAGAAGGGCTTCCCATTCATGGACCGGTGGCTGAAGGGATAGATGACGTGGGGCGAACTGGGCTCACCCAGCGTCGGGATCAGTGTGCGCTGCGCGCCCGGTGATGGGCTGAAGCTCGACCTCGATCCCTTTCTTGGCGGTGGTTGGAGAATCGGCCAGCCCACAGGAAACAGGCCCCGGAGTCCCGCGGCGAGGGCTCTCACGCTCGCGGTATGTCCGGGGCCCGTTACGGGGCTTGGGTTCGCGATCTCGTCTAACGTCTTGGCATGAACGACAGGGCGTCCAGGCCGAGGAATTGGGCGCGGGGCTTGAACATCTTGATCAGTGTGGCGTTCGGTATCGCCACACCGTTGTTGATGCGGATGACATCCCCGTCGGTGAAGTTAACCCGGCCGCGGTACAGGATCTCGGTGGAGAAGTGGATCCGTTCCCTGCGGGCGCTCCGGTCGGCGACGAGGGCGTCCAACCCAAAGTCTACGCCACGGCTTGGGAGCCCGGCGGGCACGGTGTTCGGCAGCAGCACCCCGTTGCGCGCGATGATAGTGCCGGTTGCAGACAGCAGGTCACCATCGAGGAACTTGGGGCTCTGGAAGGTCGGTGCCGTGCCCTCGGTCGAGAACCAGATGTCGATCCTCATCTCTTTGAGCTTCGACGCCAAAGCGTTGGGGTTCTCAAGCCACCAGTCACGCCCGGTGTCCCTCAGCGAGTGCACGAAGTTGATGATCGTCTCGATCTTGCCGACGAAGTGGACGGCGTCTAGGCCCAAGTCCACCCTCGTCGGCAGGCTGAAGGCGGCCAACAGGGCGGCGTTCGGCAGGACGCCACCTTCGGTGGTGAGCAGATCACCAGCGGTGAACTTGCCCCTCGGGTCGTCGAGCTCAGTGGAGAAAACAGTGAGGGATTCCCGTTTCTCCGGGTCGACGCGCAGCACGTCCGCGGCGTCGAGGCCGAGATCGTCCCTGATCTCGAATGCAAGCAGCAGCTCACGGTTGCGTCGGAAGACCTGGCCGTTGGGCAAGAGCAGATCGCCGTCGGAAATGAGCTTGATACCATCGGACGGCGTGGGTCCCTGGCAGAGGAAGTCCTCCTCCGTCGAGAAGCAGAGCATCGATGGTCGGACGGTCAGGGTGGTCGTCACCGGCTTCACCGGTCTGAGGGTGGTCCTCCCACGTCTGACCTGAGCGATCGCACTGGGCACAGCAATCAGGACAAAAAGGCTCAACAGGATCAGCGGCACGCTAACTCTCCGCCACATCTTACGACCTCCTCACACGTTGTCTGCGTTTGCACGACGTGGTCGGCGTTGCAGCGATCGAGTGGTTGGGGTCTCGATAGGGTGGGCGGGCCCCCGAGCAGAACCCCGGGTGCCGTGAAGTCATTTCCTCCTCTCGAGCGTATCCTCAGCACTAAGGGCGGGCCCTTGCCGCGCTACGTGGCTGTGCCGCCCCGTATCTTCCTTGTTCGACGGTAGTGGGGTAAGTCCTGCCGGGGAGCATCATACATAAGCAAAGATCGGCCACTGCAGCCGGACGGTGCTTGTCTGAGGAAGGCAGAGGGACCCAGGGGGGGTGGGCCCCGTCTATTGTCCGGTGTGCAGTGGCCTGGGTCACCGTGGCAGGGCCGTGCCTCGAGTGACCTGTATGTAGTATACCAAGTGTATAACGAGGTTAAACACCAGGGGGGGCCAGCGTCGCTCGAGCGATCTTCCGCAACTCGTCGATGGGCTGCTGGGAGCCGGTCTTCGGGTCCTTGTACAGCCAGTGCTCCCAGCCGTTGCAGGAGGGGACGCCCTGGACGATCGCGCCGAGCTTGTGGATCGTGCCGTGCTTGCGCTTCGCGATGAGGGTCCCGTCCTCTTGCACGGTCGCGACAGTGCCCGTCTTGCGTTCTGTGAGTTTGTCCCCGGCCTTCAGCAGGCCGAGCTCAAGGAGTTTCTTGAAGGGTACGCGCTGCGGTTTTTGGGCATCCGGCGGCGTGAGGGCCTCAAGCTGCTCGGGGGTGGGAGCAGACACGGCGGCGATGCGCTCTGTGGCGATATCCGCGTAGCTGTCCTCGCGCTCGATCCCGATCCAGCGCCGGCCGAGGCGCTTAGCGACCGCGCCGGTGGTGCCGGAGCCGAAAAACGGGTCGAGGACGATGTCTCCGGGGACGCTGGAGGACACGATCACCCGCTCCAGCAGGGCCTCGGGTTTCTGGGTGCTGTGGGCCTTCTCCCCGTTGATCTTGACGCGTTCGGCGCCGGTGCAGAGGGGGAACTCCCAGTCGCTGCGCATCTGTTTGCCGTCGTTGTAGACCTTCATCGCGTGGTGATTGAAGGTGTAGCGGCCCTTTTCGGAACGCTTCGCCCAGATCAGGGTCTCGTGGGCGTTCGTGAACCGCACACCCCGGAAATTCGGCATGGGATTGGTCTTGATCCAGACCACATCATTGAGAATCCAGTAGCCCAGGTCCATCAGGATCCGGCCGACGCGGTAGATGTTGTGGTAAGCGCCGATCACCCAGATGGTGCCGGTGCTTTTGAGGACACGGCGGCAGCCCGACAGCCAGGCCTTGGTGAACCGGTCGTATTGCTCGAACCCGGTGAACTGGTCCCACTCGTGTTGGGACGCCACAGGTCGTTCTTGAGCTGGAGGTTGTATGGCGGGTCGGCGAAGATGAGGTCCACCGACTTCTCGGGCAGTTGGTCGAGGATGTCGATGCAGTCGCCTCGGACAATCGTGTTCGTGGGTAGCTTCTCAGGCATGTGGTCTCCCAAAGGAGGGCTGGCTCGCCGAAAACGGCCCAGCCGCGAGGGTTCGCTTGTCCTCTAGAACAGTGTGCGGTTGGATGGCCGTCCGAAGACGTCGTCCAGTTGGCGGCGCACCTGCGGAATTGACAGGAGCTCATTGACGAAGTAGTCCAGGTTGTCCTGGGCGTCGTCACGCCGGCGTTGGCAGATAGCGTCGTAATCAACCTGCAGCAGCCCGCACAACTCACGCCCGGTCATGATCTCACGGCGCTCGAAGCGCATCTTCGCGCCTCGCATGATGACGTCCTTGTCGCTCTGATTGAAGCAACAGAACTGGTAGTCGCACTCGTATCGAAGAGCGGTCTTGACCCGGTTCATG
>JALGSS010000550.1 GCA_029821745.1 Candidatus Zipacnadia bacterium | reverse complement strand
CGGGGGAGCGAGGGGCTCCTGCGTGGGGATAGTGCCGGTCTGTCCCAGACCGGGGAACACGCGCCATAGTTCCCGCGTTCTGTACCGTGAGCGGCGACATTGGTCAGCACACCTCAACGCGGGGTCCATCAGCCAAGGGTCATGTCATACACGCATCGCGGGGCGAAACTGGGCCGAATTCCACTGGTGGTTTCCCACCTGGGGCTGGTCGCGTTTCTGCTTCTGGCCGCCCTGCCCTACGTACACGCGTTGAGTCCCCAGCACGACGAGAACGCGTGTCCCGGCAAGCAGGTCGTCATGGCCGGCGCCGTGCTCGTGCCGATCATCGCTGCTGTCATCGTGGCAAGCTGCCCGGTCGTGCCGTTCGCTCTCGTCACACTCCCCATTCGTCAACCCCTGTTGCCCCACGCTGTTCGTGCGCGAAGCCCTCCTGTCTGACTGACGCAAACGCGAAGTCGTGCCTGGTTGCGCGCCGCGTCCTGCGGCTGCGGCCTGACTCGCTGTGCCTATCAATAGATACGGAGGGACACCTATGCGTGCCCACAAGGTTCACCGCTCGGGGCGTGGCTTCACGCTCATCGAGTTGCTGGTCGTGATCGCAATCATCGCCATCCTGGCGGCAATTCTCTTCCCTGTGTTCGCCAAAGCGCGAGCGAAGGCCCGCCAGACGTCCTGTCTGAGCAACACAAAGCAGATTTGCCTGGCGATGCTCATGTACTGTGACGACTATGATGAGACGTTCTATGAGATCACCCACACCTCCACCCAATGGTGGTGGGAGGCGTTGTACCCATACGTCAAGAACAGCCAGATCTTCCGGTGTCCGGCTTACCGGGCCGATGCGGGAGCGCCGGCGACTGACTACATCATCAACGGCCTGCTCGTACACGGGGGCTGTCTGGCCACTTTCGAGCGGCCCTCCGAGCAGATAGTCATCGGCGTGCGTCGTCCGCACATGTACGTGATCGGGTACCATCCCTGGCCGAGTGACTGGACCGTACCTGCCAACTGGGATGACATCAACAACTATGTGGCCGGGGACGGCCACAATTGGCTCGTGGACCATATCGCGACCGACATCCACAATGGGGGCTCGAACTACGGGTTCCTGGATGGTCACGCGAAGTGGTATCGGTGGGAGGCCACGATTCAGCCACCGGTGCCGGGCTTGCACAATCCGGACCGGCTCTATCCGCCGCATTAACAGGGGTGGGCCCGGCTGGTGATCGCCATTGCCCCGCGCTCTGCGTGGGGCAATGGCTCACAGGACTACTCGGCAGGCTGGATCTGGCACATGGCGCCCGCCTCCTCGAAAGTGCGGGCGGCAACCTTCGCCTGCTGCTCCGTGTCGAAGGGCCCGACCTCCCGCGGCAGCGTCTTCAGCAGCTTCTTGGCCTCGCCGGCGCCCATGGCGGTCACGCTCTGGATCGCCTTGATGAGTTCGGCATGCTGGTCGCCCCCAAACAACCGCGCCAGGAACGGCTTCGGAGTTGGGGCCGCCTGGATCGTGACCACGTACCGTTGGTCGGCCATAATGGCACGCTCCCTGTGCGTCGTTCGCTAAAGTTTCGGAGGCCTGAGCGGCATGTTTCCTCCGCCCGGATACCTCCTTCGCCGAACACCGACTCCATCCTCTCTGTCTCCACCCAGACGCGCAGCAACGTGGGCCTGCGCAGATCGCCTCTCGAGGACCGTCTCAGATCGCTTCTCGTCACGCAGCTGATGTGGTGCGCCCGGTGCTGGGGAATCCCTTCCCCTCGGGCGATGCGTGGGCACAGATGTGCAGAGGGTCAGCGGAAGGCAGACCGTGATCCCGCGCTTCATCCGTGTTGTTCCCCGCTTTTTCGTCCGCCCCGCAGGTGCCGGCGAACCTTTCTGGAAATGACCGTGAGACAAGACAAGAGCGTCCAGCCCGCCGGCAGGGCACGGACGCTCCTATTACGCTCACGTTCGCCATCTGTGGCGATGGACAGAGGTGAAGACGGATGCCCGACACACTCGGATGTGGCGTCATCGGTCTGGGAATGATGGGGGAGAGGCATGCGCGCATATGGCATGAACTCCCGCAAACGCGGCTGGTGTCGGTGCATGATCTGGTGCCCGCACGCGCGGACGAGCTTGCCGGGGCTTTCGGCGTGACCGCCCGAGCCAGTATCGATGATCTCGTCAGCGACCCGGCCATCGACATCGTCAGCGTTTGCACCGATGACCAGTCCCATGTAGAATCATGTGTCTCTGCGGCTCGGGCGGGCAAGCATGTGCTGGTGGAGAAGCCCATCGCCACCAGCGTGGCCGACGCGGACACTATGATCAGCGCGTGCGATGCCGCCGGCGTCAAGCTCATGACCGGCCACTGCGTCCGGTTTGATCCGCGCTACGCGGTGGCGCAACAGGCCATCGCCGACGGCAAGACCGGCGACATCGTCCAGGTGTTTGGCCGCAGGAACAACATCGTCGACAGCGGGCGACGCATCGGGCCGCGTGCCTCGGTCGCCTTCTTCCTCGGCGTCCACGACATCGACATCATGCGCTGGTTCACCGGGTCGGACATCACGCGGGTGTATGCCGAGAGCGCCAGTAAAGTGCTTGCGGATATCCCCACAGAAGACACGATCTTCACGCTCATGAAGTTCGCCAACGGTGCAGTCGGGTGCCTGGAGACCTGCTGGGTCGTGCCCACGGGTGTCCCGAACACGTTGGACGCGCGGCTGGAGGTCGTCGGCACAGAGGGCCGCGTGGCCGTGCGCGTGGGGGATGAGTCCCTGGACGTCGCCGGCCATGATCGTGCCACGCGGCCGGATGTCGCGTACGGGCCACTGATGCTCGATGCGCAGCACGGGGCCCTGCGGACCCAACTGGAGCATTTTGCTGACTGCGTTGCCGGTGACCGGCCCCCGATGGTCAGCAATGCCGACGCCCGCGCAGCGGTGGCGGTCGCTGAAGCGATCCACCAATCGCTGAGCACCGGGCTGCCCGTTAACCTGTCGTAGGAGGATGGGGATTGATATGATGCGGCGATACTCTCTGCCCATTCTGGGCATGATGGCTGTGGTGTGCTTTGGCCTGCCATGCCTCGTCGTCGCTGCGGATGATGGCCCGGTAGTGGTCCTGGCGGACCTGCCGGACTCTGGACGCACCGGCCAGGTCGTGTCCGCCCTAACACAGTCTCTCCCGCCGCGCTTGTTCAGTCTGCGCGGACAGGGCGATGCTGCGGGAGCCGGGCAACCGGACCTGCTGATCGCCTACTCGGGTGTTGACTACGATGCTGGAGACATCGCGGCCGTCAATGATTTCGTGCGCGCCGGTGGCGCTTTGCTGTATCTCTACGGAGGCACGGACCGTCACATTGAGCCCGCCAACGCGCTGCTCAAGGACCTGCGCCTCGGGTTGACCAGGGTCAACACGCCCCGCCAAGAGGTCAAGCTCGCCAAGCACAAGGTAACTGATGGCGTGCAGGCACTCCCTGACAGCCCATACCGCACGACGGTCACAGGGGGCAATCGCTGGCCGATCATCCGCCAGGGCAGATTCGTTGTCGGCGCGACCGCCGCGATCTCCAAGGGTCGCGCCGCGGTACTGCCGCTCACGATGGTAACGGCGACGGGCAGTGGCGAGCCGACCCCCGACCAGATTCGGCTGCTGACGAACGCGTGCTACTGGCTGGCCGACCGCCGACTCAAGACGATTGCAGGTGGCCGCGGGGGACCGTCCGTGAAGCCCCCGACCACCTTCGGGCCTCCTCCCGGATGACCACTCCGGGCGCATACTCGTGGACATTCTCGCGGCCGATGACCGGTGGGATATCGTCGCCGAGATGCTCGACAAATCTCTCGCGACCACCGGCGCGCCCGTCGATTACCTGGACGCGGCCGGCACGGCTTCGCCTTTGGTCGACGCTCTGCAGAAGCCGCCGGGCCTGTTGGTCATCGGCTCCACGCGCCAGTTCACGCTTGACGAGGCCGTCGCTGTGGCTCACTACGCGGATATGGGAGGGCGCATTCTCTTCCTGTGTCACGCCACGAGGGACTACGCGATACGCCTGGTCGATCTGAACACGATCCTGCGCGAGTTCGGCGTGTCAGTCTCGCTGATCCGGCCGAAGAACGCGACGCTGTTGGAGACGCACCCCATCACCGCGAGTCTCAAGCACCTGCCGGAGTTCACGTGGGGCGTCAACATCTGGTCCGGCGTCGCTACGCCCGTGGCCAAGGCGGGGGCCCGGCCGTTCCTGTCCACCCTCGAGTCAGACAATGCCCGGATCGTCATCGTCGACGGCAAGACATTGCTCGTAGGCACTAAGGCGATCCGCAGCCCCATCAAGGAGGGCCCGCCACAGCCCTTTGTTCCCCTTGTTGAGGCGGCCATTGACTGGCTGCTGGAGAATCATGCACAATAACCGTTTTGTGACTCGGGACATGCTGACCCGCGCGGGCAGGCCGGCCAAAACACCGCCTGCCGGAAGGATGGAGTAGCACGATGACAGGCTTCAACAATCTGGACTATGGCGTCTTCATTTTGTACATCATCGCATCCGTCGCCGTCGGTGTCTGGTTCGTGCGCGAGCAGAAGTCCATCAAGGACTACTTCCTCGCGGGTCAGAGCATGAACTGGTTCATGGTCTCGATCTCGGTGATCGCCGCCCTTTTCAGCGGCATCAGCTACCTCGGCGCGCCCACCGAGGTCTTCAACCATGACATGACGTACTCGATATCTCTGGTCACCTTCTTCATCGCAACTCCCGTCGTGGCCCTTGTGTTTCTCCCCTTCTTCTACCGGCTGAAACTCTACAGCGCGTACGAGTACTTGGAGAAGCGGTTTGATCTGCAGGTCCGCACGTGGTCCTCGGCGATGTTCATCATTCGTGTGGTGTGCTACCTGGCGCTGGCGATCTACGCCCCGGCCATGGCCATCGCGGAGGTCACCGGGTTGCCCCTCTGGATGTCCATCGTCGGCATCGCCGGTCTCACCACGATCTACACGACTCTCGGTGGGATGAAGGCCGTCATCTGGACGGACGTCATGCAATTCTTCGTCCTGTTCGGCGGGATGCTCGTGGTCGGCTGGATCGCCATCTCGAAGATCCCCGGGGGCCTGCAGGGGACGATCGAGATCGCGGACTTCGGTGGCAAGTTCGACATCTTCAGAGACACGAGCTGGAGCCTGACCGCCCGGTTCACTTTCTGGGGATGCTTGATTGGGCCGCTATTCGCGAATCTCGTCCAGATGGGCACCGACCAGATCTCCGTGCAGCGCTACCTGACCGCCAAGAGCCTGCCCGAGGCGCAGAAGTCGCTCTGGTTCAAGCTCATCATAACCGTGCCGATCGTCATCCTCTTCTACCTCATGGGCGCCGTGCTCTACGCCTTCTACCAGAGTCACCCGGAGCTGCTCCCGACCGACCTCAAGCAGCCCGACCGCATCATGCCCCACTTCGTCGTGCACGAGCTGCCGCATGGCGTCCCGGGCATGCTTATCGCAGCGATCTTCGCGGCGACCATGTCAACGGTCTCGTCGGGCATCAACGCGCTGACAACCGCGAGTATGATGGACTTCTACCGCCGCAACATGAACGGGAACCCCGATCCTGACCGGATGCTGCAGTTGTCCAGGCGCCTCACGGCCTTCTACGGTGCGCTCGCGATGGCCGTCGCATTCCTGATGCCGCTGATGGGCACGCTGGTTGAGGCGACGAACAAGATCATGGGACTCCTCGGCGGTCCGTTGCTGGGCGTCTTCCTGCTCGGGATGCTGACCAAGCGGGCAAATGCCCAGGGCACGCTGCTGGGGGCCTTCGTCGGGTCCGTGGGGCTCACCGCCCTGGCCTTCGGCGCGAAGATCGATGCGCTGTGGTTCTCGGCCTTCGGTTGCGTCGGGACCTTCGTGCTGGGGTATCTGTTCAGTCTCGCCACGGGTCACCCCGCGATGGAGAAGCTACAAGGTCTCGTCTACAGCCCGCGAGATGTATTCAGCAAGAGTAGGGCGACAGAGGTGCTCCCGCCGGAGCCGACGGACTCCCTGCAGCCGCGGGACACGGTCGCCATGCCGGTCGGCGATGAGGAAGTCGCCGTGCCGCCTGAGCCTGCGGAACTCTCGCAGACCGCTGAGCGGGCACGGCAGTCAGACGTTACACCCGCCGCCCCGCCATCCATGGCGCCCCTCGGCGCGTCGCTGACCGACCTGAAGAAGCGCGCGAAGGAGAGCGTCCAGGAATCCGCGGCCCGGGCTGCCAGTGACGACGTGGACGCAGGCGACGAGCCCGCGGAGCCGCCCTCTGCCGCTGCTCCCCCGGCCGGGCCACCGGGAGCGCCGCCCGCTGGGCCGCCCTCCTGGAAGAAGCAGTCGAAGAAGAGGAGCAAGGGCGACGACTAAGCCCCAGGATCGTCACTCCGGCCGCAGATAACCGCATTACGCGATACAAAGGGAGGGCCTGACGATGGGCCCTCTCTTTTGTTGCCTCCTCGCATCGCGCGACTCGGCAGACAGCTCGCCCAGGGAGGAATATCCACGGGCCGGCTGGAACAGGCAGTCAGACACATGCCGCGCTGCCCCAGGAGGTCTCAAGCACTCATGACCGTGCGCGCAGTGGTCATTATTGGTGTCGTCTCGGGCGTTTGCATGGCGTTCGCCGCTGACGAGTACTTCATCGACGTCGGCAAGCAGGGGGATGAGGAGTACCTCGTCGAGGGTGTCTACCAACGCGAGGGCCATAACCCCAAGAGCCGCGCCGCCTTCTACCGTGAGAACGACTTCCGCTGGTTCGCCAACCAGTTCACCCTCAAGCTCCCTGTGTTCCCTGACCGGCACAATCTGATCGAGGTGCGCTTCTACGGACAGCGCTCGATCCTCTTCGAGTCAGAGACCGGGTGGCAGGGGGAGATCCACGGCCTGGGCACGTACCGCTACGGGTACACCCTTGCCATCCCGAAGAAGTTCATCGGCAAGCGCACTGAACTGACCGTCACCGGTCAGATGCAGCCCCCGGCTGTTCCCACTACACGAGACAAGCGGGAGCTGGGAGTCACGGTTGACTGGATCCGCGTTTCTCCGGTCGACGAACTCCCTGCGCCCGCCCCAGGAGTGGATCACGCCGTGAACAAGGAACCCGATCTTCCGCTGCCGGACCGCCTGCGCGGCGTCGAAGCCCGCCCGTTGACCGCCCACATCCCCAGCTATGGCTCCGTCATGCGCGAGGAGATGGTCAA
>JALGSS010000549.1 GCA_029821745.1 Candidatus Zipacnadia bacterium | reverse complement strand
GACCCTCGCGACACCAACCGCGATCGCCCACACCAGCGCCGGCTTCCTCAACCGGGGGAAGGCCATTGCGAGGAAGATCGCCAGCACCGCTATATTGCCCGCGTGCCCTGAAGGGAACGAGTGCCAGCCGCTCTCGGGTGAGAAGGGTAGGAACGCGTTGACCTCGCCCACGCTGCTGGGTCGGCCGCGCCCCACGAGGTGCTTCAGAACCTCCACGGCAAAAGTTGTCGCCACGCCCGCCACTGCGGACGCCCATGCCAGCTTCACCCGGTGATGTCGGGACGCCAGCAGCAGGATGAGCACGAGAAGGATCACGTTCGCGAGGGGGTTGCCGGAACGTGTCAGGGCACCGGCAAGCCCCTCCGGGTTCACCACGCCTTCGACCCGGTCCCACACCTCTTCCAGATGGGGGTCGGACGGGACCATGAGCGCGCCTACGACAATCAGCGCCAGGCCCGCCATCAGGCCTGGGACTCGATCGACGCGGCGTGCGATGTCGGTTGCTTTGACGATTAGCCTCAATTATAGCCTGCCTCATCGACGGATAGACGGTGCTGCGACGATCGGGTTAGACGACGGCCCCATGGCGGCGGTTCCGTCTCCATGGAAAATCCACAGGAGCGTCGAGATTCTCAACGGGTGGCCCCTAATGTGACTGTACAGGGCTATCTCAACCGCGCCGCCGAGGCAGCAGAACGGACGCCCCCTCAGGGGCGTCCGTATACTCAGTTGCGCGGCTTCCCTGCCGGTCAGAAGGACAGCTCGAGTACGCCGTCCGGCAACCACTGCTTGAGGTATTCGGCCGTCTCGCGAAGTTCGTCCAGGATCGTCGTCTCTGTCTTCGTGGCCTCCGGTCTTGTCTGGACCACGAGCCAGCACTCGTCCACGGGCTCGAGCACCTCCGAGACCCAGCTCTGCTCGTAGTGGTCGTGGGCGTACCGGATGGCCTCGACAACCTGGGCGACGTCAACATGCCCTATCTTGTTGTACGCCTCAGTGAAGGGCCAGTAGTGACTCGCATCCGGCGTTGTCTGCTGCAGGTGGATCACCGGGGCGAAGGGCGCCAGCGTCTGCAGCCACTCCGTGTAACTCAGGCTCCTGCCCTCAAGGCCGTAGTGCATGCCGGCCATGTGCCCCACGTTGATTCCCAGGTACACCGGTGAGCCATTGTTCTTGCGGTTGGTCTGGATCAGGAACTCCTCGGCCTGCTTGATCGTGCAGGGCGCCTCGCTGGGCGTGCATCCCTGCTCCTGGTAGACCCGAGCCAGGCCTTTGTCCCGTGCGATCTGCGTGATGTCACGCCATATCTCGTGCTGGCGTCTGACGGCGTCCTTATACTTCTCCTCGCCGGCCTCGACGGCCTCGCTCGGTATGACGTCCCAGCGCCCGCCGAACCAGCGCGCCCCCAGTTGAGTCGCGATGTCCATCGCGCCGGCGATCCAGTCCACGACGCGCTGGCGGGGCAGTGGGTCAGTGTGGGACAGCCCATGGAAGCACTCGGTCACCATCCCCGTGCTGACCCCGCACACGGTGACGCCGTGCGTGTCGGCTGCGGACTTCGCGGCCCGTGCCTGCTGGCGCTGGAAATCGCGGTCGCCCGCGAAGAACGGGTCGATCAGATCGGTGCAAAGCTCGTGGGACCCATATCCGAGTTCACTCGTCAACCGCATCCAGTTCTCCGGCTGCTCCCAGCGGCGGGCGCAGAAAGAACCGTTGATACCTAGGTGCAACTTGACACTGCGGGACATGTAAGCACTCCGTTACTGCCTGTGAATGCGCTGTTCGCGTGGCGCAGAGCGGCGGCCGGCTAATCGCTCGACTTGCTGGACGACCCGGCGCCAAGAAGCGCCTCGACTTCGTCCTCGATGTTGCTGAGCCGGCTCGCCGGTTTCTTTGCGGCCGCGGTCTTCGGCTTCGTTGTCTTCTTGGTGGTTGTCTTCGGCTTCACCGCGGCAGGCTTGCTTGTCTTCTTCGTTGTCGTCTTGGTGGTCGCCGGCTTCGCTGCAGCAGTCTTCGGCTTCGCTGTCTTCTTGGTGATTGTCTTCGGCTTCGTTGTCTTCTTGGTGGTTGTCTTCGGCTTCACCGCGGCAGGCTTGCTTGTCTTCTTCGTTGTCGTCTTGGTGGTCGGCGGTTTCGCTGCAGCAGTCTTTGGCTTCGTTGTCTTGGGCTTGGTAGCCTTCGGTTTCTTCGGAGCAGGCTTTGCAGGCTCAGCGATCCCCGTCTCGCCGGGGATCCCGCCTGTTCCCATCGCGGGTGCCTGAACGCCCGTTTCGCCCGGGAGAGTTTCAACGGCGGGCTCCTTGGTCTTCTTGGTCTTGTCCTTCGTCGTGGCGGGCTTCTCAGCAGGTTCCGCGGCCTCGTCAGCTTGGGCCAGACTCGTTGTTGGAGCAGGCGGGATGTCCATCGCCGCCTTGGGCCTCCCGCAACCAGTCCCTCCGAGCAGCCAGAGACACGCGGCGCCGAACAGGATGAGAGCCGTAAGGTGCTTTCTCATATCAAGGCCTCCGTTTGGGCGCGACACATGCAGGCCCTCCGTGGTCGCGCGGGCCATAGCGGCGGTCAGTGCATTGTCTGTCCGCCGTCGACATTGAGGGCCTGGCCGGTGACGTAACTCGACTGATCTGCGACCAGATACAGCAACATGCTGCAGACGTCCGCGTACGTACAACCGCGCTTCATCGGCACCTTGTCCACGTACATCTGCCGGACCTCTTCGACTGTCTTGTTCCAACGCTTCGCATACTGCTCGTACAGGCTGTCGACCCACAGCGGCGAGTCCAGCAGATTGCCCGGGCAGATCGAGTTCACGCGGATATTGTACTCGGCCAATTCGAGCGCGAGGCTCTGAGTCAGGCCGATGCCACCGAACTTGCTGGCAGCGTATGCGCTGTTCTTGTTGCTGCCCACTTTCCCGGACTTGCTGTTGATCTGGATGATCGAACCGCCGTTGCCCTGGATCATCAGCTTCGCCGCGTGCTTGGCGATGACCATGTAGCCGACCAGATTGACCTCGACGACCTTCGCCCACTTGGCGACATCGAACTCGGTGACGGGGCCTGAGATGAGGATTCCCGCGTTGCTGACGCAGATGTCGAGACGGCCGAACTTGTCCGCAACGGCCGCAAAGGTCGCCTCTACATCGGTTTCCTTCGTGATGTCGCAGCCGGCGCCGATGGCCTCGCAGGCGTACTTGCCTGCGATCGCTTCAGCGACCTCCTGGGCGCCCTCGCCGTTCAAGTCGACGACCGTGACGCCGCACCCGTTGGCCGCGAGGTGAGCACAGATGGATTCGCCGAGGCCCTGGGCGCCACCGGTGACCAGCGCCACCTTGCCCGGTAGACGGGGGCAGGCGCTGGGTTCGGGATAGGTGTCTGGATTTGGCATATGTAACAACCTCGAATGGTAATGTGTGAGCGACTGAATGGAACGGCGGACCTACCTCCGGCCCCTTCTTGTGAGGAAGGGGGGAAGGGCAGACCTACCCCCGGCCCCTTCCTGCGAGGAAGGGGGGAAGGGCAGACCTACCCCCGGCCCCTTCCTGTGAGGAAGGGGGGAAGGGGAGGTGGTTCGGGTGTGTCATCGTAGCCGCAGGTCTTCAGCCTGCGGCCGTTCTCCTTGTCATTGCCGTTTTCCCGCCGGCCGTGCAGGCGGCCTGCGAAGGTAACGTCAAAAGCTAACAGCAACACCCCCGCAGGCTGAAGACCTGCGGCTACGACGGCTGCCATCCCCGCAGGCTGAAGACCTGCGGCTACGACGACTACCACCGGTTGCCACTGGCACTCCCAGTGCCAGTGCGTCGTCGGTCTTCGTTG
>JALGSS010000548.1 GCA_029821745.1 Candidatus Zipacnadia bacterium | reverse complement strand
GCGCCGCCCTGAACGAGGATGCTGTCATCCCGCAGCGTGATCCCCAGGGAGCGAGCGTAGTCGAGGGGCCTCCGGTCGCGGATGAAGGCCCATCCGCCGAAGGCAATCTCTCCATCACGGTCGAAGTGACAGAAGATCTGCGATCCCTCGGGTAGCGTTTCCAATACCTCCCACGTCACCTCAATGAGCCGCCGGGGGCCCAGCGTCTTGAGCTCACCGGGGGCGACGCGGAACTGTCCACCCTCGCCAAGGGGCAGTTCACGTGGCTCGAAGGACACAGAGCCGTCCTCGGCCACGGTCAGGACACCGATTGGCACGCGACGATCGGCCTCGCCCCATGCGGGCAGGATGCGTCCCTCGGGTAGGCTCGTATCCTCGGGGATCCAGATGCCCACCTTCACCTCGAACTGCTTGCCGCGTGCGCTCTCGGGCGGGCTGCAGGTGATGGGCACGCGCCACGTGCCGACCTGCCGGAAGTCGAAGGCATGGTAGTGGTGGGCCCAGTCATCCTGGGCTGCGAGGAGAGTCGTCGGGAAGTACTTGCGGTGCAGGTCGATGTGGCGCTTGAGTGTCTCGAATCCGTACTTCTTCGTGCACGGGTGCCCCTCGCCCCAGATGCCGATGGTGCCTACATCCACGAAAGCCACATGGGGGTTGCCGTCATACCTTGCCCCGGCGGCCGCGAGGAAGCGTTCGAGCTTCGCGAGGAAGATGGGGTCGTCATAGTCGGGCTCCCACGCCACGCCATCCTTCCACCAGTAGCCCTTCGCACCCAGGTCTTTGACCCATTCGGGAGTGGCGTACTTCTCGCCGCTCTCAAAGCAGGTGAAGCGGAAAGCAATTTGCTTCCCGGCGCGGATATAGCGCTGGGCCACCGTATCCACGACGGACCAGTCGAAGCGGCCCTCCTCGGGCTCCAGATACGCCCAGGCCAGGCGCAGATAGCCCACCGTCAGGCCGGGGAAATCCTCGCCCGCGTACGCTGGGCCGAGGGGCGCTCCATAGCCGTTCAGGCTGTTGTCGAAATGGTGGAACACCCACCCCATTCCTGTGTTGCACAGGGCCTCACCGGTGTCTTTGGGGCGCACGGTAATCGCCTCCGACGGGGGAGAATCGGCCAAGCCCGGAGAGATGCCGAGACAGATCAGGCCGACCAGGACGCCAACTGTTCCAGCGACGCAACGCGACATCGTGACACCTCGCTCCGGCAACCAGCACGCAGGGACGCATCTAGACCGTGAGTAGTATACGCGGTTGCACTGTTGGCTCAAAGGCGAACGCGGGCGCCGCCGGACTTCCGGAGGCAGACGTCAACGGCATGGGCCGGGCTCGAGCGCGCTGGTCCCGCTGCGCGGCGACCAGTGGCGCCCTGTCATTTGGCTTCGCGAACCTGCTACTGACGGGTGGCACTGGTTACCACGCAGTGGAACCAGTGCTCGTGAGTGGCCTGGTCAGCACACCACCCGTAAGGCCTACGGGTGGCACTGGTTACCACGCAGTGGAACCAGTGTGTGTATGGGTAGTCTCTCACACACCGCCGATGAGACCGGCAGTGTGCCACACGTTCATTTGACTTCGCGAACCTGCTACTGACGGGTGGCACTGGCTACCACGCAGTGGAACCAGTGTGTATGGGTAGCCTCTCACACACCGCCGATGAGACCGGCAGTGTGCCACTCTTTCATATGACTTCGCGAACCTGCTACTGACGGGTGGCACTGGTTACCGCGCAGTGGAACCAGTGCTCGTGAGTGGCCTGGTCAGCACACCACCCGTAAGGCCGGTGGCGTGCCACACGTGAGGTGCACCCCTTCATGTCGCCTCGCAGGGAAGGATTGCGAGAACACCTCGGCGAAGTACAGCCTTGCGAAGTTAAACGCCTGCAAACACAGCCGTCGGGCGTCACGCTTATGAGGGAGGGCAATCATGGCCAAGACCATCAAGGCCGCGATCATCGGAGCCGGAATCGGGAAATATCACATCGAGGGATATCAAGCCCACGACAACGCCGAGGTCGCGGCACTCGTCGACGTCAACGCCGACGCGTTGAAGGAGACATGCGCTGAGTACGACATCCCCAAGGGCTACACTGACTACAAGGAGATGCTCAAGGACGACGACATCGACTGCGTGAGCGTCTGCGTACCTAACAAGCTGCACGCGCCGCTGGCGATCGACTGCCTCAAGGCCGGCAAGAATGTCCTCACGGAAAAGCCCCTCGCTCGTGACGCCAAAGAGGGCGCGAAGATGGTCAAGGCCGCCGAGGATGCCGGCGTCAAGTTCATGGTCCAGTTCAACAACCGCTACCGGCCTGAAGCGACGCTCCTGAAGGAGTACGTCGACAACGACGAGCTGGGCAACCTGTACTTCGCCCGCTGCGGGTGGATTCGCCGCAACGGGATCCCCGGCTGGGGCGGCTGGTTCACGGACAAGGACATGGCAGGCGGCGGCCCACTCATCGACCTCGCGGTGCACATGCTCGACTTGACCATGTGGCTCATGGGCAACCCGGAGCCGACCTGCGTGCTGGCGTCCACCTACTCGGCCTTCGGGCCGAAGATGGAGGCCCTCGGGCCCTGGGGCACCCCCAACAAAAAAGGCAAGTTCAATGTCGAGGACATGGCTGTGGCGATGATCAAGTTCGCCGACGGGCAGACGATTTCCCTCGAGGCCTCGTGGGCGTCCCGCTGCAAGCGCGAGTGGGTGTACTCCACGCTCATGGGCGACAAAGCCGGCGCGAGCCTCGAGCGCGTCTTCGGCTTCGATGGCGACGATGACAGCTCCATCGACACGCTGGAGGTCTTTACCCAGGAGCACGGCCAGCCCGTGAACCGCGAACTCATCGTCGAGCCCGACCCCGCGATGGGCCGACACAATGCGGTCATGCACTTCGTCGACTGTCTCGTGGATGACAAGGTCGAGATGATCTCGCCGGCCACCGACGGCTTGCGGATCATGAAGATCCTCGACGCCGCATACAAGTCCGCCGACACCGGGAAAGCCGTCAACATCAAGTAACCCGTTTCATACCGCCCGCCGCCAGGACGGTTCTCTTGAAAAAGGCCAATCATGGGCACGGGGTGTCATCCCGCTCTGCGGGATGTGACGGGGCCCCGTGCAAGGCATCTCAGGGCCTCCGTGGGGCCCCGTCGATTGCGCGGCATCGACACCCCACGGCTAGCCGGCTTCCTTCAGCACAACCAGGACGGTTCTGTTGAGAAAGGCCAATCATGGGCACGGAGTGTCACGGTTCGTGTGCCGATCCGCCAATTGCCGCGAGGGAGACGCGAAACCAATGCGAAACCGTCTAGCGATGCTCGCCGCGCTCATCACGGCCCTCGCCCTCTGTGGCTGCGGGGGCGATGATGAGGATCGGGTGTACGTGATTCCCCTGGAGAACGGGGAAATCTACGCGCTCACCATTGAGGACGGGACCCTCGTGAACTTGACCGAGGACCCGGCGGAGGACTATGCGCCCTCGTGGACGCCCGACGGCGAGACGGTCATCTTCACGACGAACCGCGACGGCAATTGGGAACTGTACACGATGAAGCCCGACGGCACGGAGGCTACCAATCTCACCAGCAGCACCACCAATGAGTGGGAGGGCGTGTGGTCGCCCGACGGGGAGCAGATCGCCTTCGTGTCGGACCGTGACGGCAACCCTGAACTCTACATCATGAACGCCGACGGGACCGAGGTCCAGCGCCTGACCGACGATGTCGCGAAGGACTGGGAGCCTGCCTGGTCGCCCGACGGCGACACCCTCGCCTTCAGCAGCAACCGCAACGACAGCTTCGACATCTACACGCT
>JALGSS010000547.1 GCA_029821745.1 Candidatus Zipacnadia bacterium | reverse complement strand
GGCATCGGGAGGCGAGTGTTCGCGTAGTCCTCGTCGGTGCTTAACTTGTGCAGATAGCCGCTGTCATCCCACGTGAACCAGAAGACGCCGTCCGCATCATTCCACAGAGCGTTGATGGCCGTGCGCAGCGGGAACTCGACTGTGTACGGGTTGGGGCGGTAGTCATTGGTCTCGTAGATCAGGTAGGGCTTGCCCGCGAAGCGCGTCACATCATTGGGCGTCTCCATCATCGGGTGCGCGTTGACACGCGTAACCCACGGGTAGTGGGGATCCGTCTTCGGGACCGACCAAGGTCGCAGGGCGAACCCGTAATTGCCCACAGAGACGAAGTCCCCGCAGGTGGCGGCGTAGTAACCGGCTGCATCGTCCGCGTAGCGCCCGGTAGGGGTGATCGGCACAACGCTGATCCCGATGCCCGGCTTGCCCAGTGAGCGCACGGACCGGATGAACCGCTTGGTGAAGCCGGTATACAGGTCGTAGGTGAAGCGCATGACGTCTTCGCCTCGCGCCTTCGGATACTCCGACGCGGTTCCGACAAGTGGCGCGAATTTGAGCGTGGCGTTTGCGAGTGATTCGCCCTCGCTCAGGGCACCCCAGGCCTGCAGAAGGGCCGCATCCGTCTGGTAGCGGTCTCGCACCCAGCGGTTCCAGCGTTCTGCGAGCTTGCGGCCGATAATCCCCTCGTGAGGCCCCTTGAGGGTCTTCTCAATGAACCCGTCCTCGTTGAAGATCTCGTAGAGGGCGATGGTCTCCTCGTCCGCGTAGCGCTTCCCCGTGTACGGGTTCACGTGGTTGAGCACATTAGCCGCGAACTGCTGGAAGACGCGCTCCGCCCGGTCGTCGATGTAGACCAGGTACGGGATCGAGGCCTCCTTGCTCATGGCCTCCCATTCCTCGCGGGTGCCGTCGTCGGGGAGCAGGTTATAGTCGGCAGGAAGGAAGCTGCGGTACTGGTTGAAGGAGAACCAGAAGAACATGCCCCGCTCGCGGGCGAGGTATACCGAGTAGTCGAGCAGATCGATGTCGCTGTTGCTGCCCTTGACCGTCTCGGGGACGGTGTAGGTGTCCTCGCGCTCCCCGTGCCCGAGGATCATGAAGGATGAGTAGTTCAGGCGCACCCCGTTGAAGCCGCAAAAGGCGAGGCGATCGAAGGACAGCTCCAGGTCCTTGCCCTGGCGCTTGACGGAGTGGCAGAAGTTCACGCCCCACAGCCTCACGCGCCGGCCGTCATGATGTAGGTGGCCGTCCTGGACGGTCACGAACTGCCCCTCGGGGAGTGGCGCGTGAGTTCCCGCTGCGTGGCAGGATGCGGCGGCAGTCAGTATGATGAAGGCGGCAGCGAGGGTTCGGATGCGCATGGAGAGGCTCCTTGGGTGGGCATCATGGCTCTGCATTACACACAACTTGTCGACGCCGTAGACGACTCCGTTGTCGTCAGCCCCCGGATGGGGGCGTTCGCCTTTAGCCACCAGCGGAAGCTGGTGGATTCAGAGCCCTGAGTTCCCCAAGAGCCCCTGAAAGGGGCGGCAGAGGACGCATCGGGGTGCCGCAGTTCTGCCGCCCCCGTTGGGGGCTCGGGTCGGTTCCCGGCCGTGAACAACGGGCTTCCGCCCGTTGCTATAGGCGGTCGCCCCGTTGGGGCTTGACTGCAAACAGTAACGACGCAGCCGACGCCCTGGGCAGACGCCTGCCACATGCCCTGGCTGGCCACGCTGATCCGGGAACGTCAAGATGTGTGTGATGCAGAGCATCGTGGTGCGGCGACAGGTCCCCGCAGGGGTGCTATGGACTCTTCGCCGAATCCCCGCGCAAACCTGCGTCGGGCATCGCGCCCCGACAACATCTCGCTGGCAGGTCTGGGCTGAGGGCGCGGCGAACGATGCGAGTGAGCCGGGGAGCAGCCTGCATCGCTGAGGCGCGCCCGGCGCTCGTATGAGCCCCCACCGAGGGATGGTCCCGCACATGAAAACGCCCACAGTTGCCCCAGCAAGCCCTCTGCGCCTGACACTCGGGGCCATCGCGGCGGCGGTGTGCGTGTTGTCCTGCCCCATGTGGGCGAGGAGTGAAACCATGAGTTGGCAGGTCGGCGTCGCTCGCCGCGTCATCACGCCCGAGACCTCCGTGTGGCTTGCAGGTTACGGAACGGAACGCGCTCCGGAGGGCAAAATCCACGACATCTGGCTGAAGGTGCTGGCTTTCCAGTCCCCTGACGGGACCCGGGCAGTGCTTGCCACGACCGACCACATGGGGATGTCGAAGACCATCTACGAGAGCATCTACGACCAGGTGCGCAAGCGCCTCGGCCTCGAGCGCACCGAGTTCATGCTCACCTTCTCGCACAATCACTGCGGCCCGTGTCTGCGGGATGATCTCGTGGACTACTACCCCAGCGACGACGAGCAGCGCCGGCTCGTCAACGAGTACTCGGACTGGATGGAGGGCCAGGTGGTGGAGGCGTCAGCGGAGGCCCTGGCGAACCTGCGGCCCGCGCGACTGCTCATCGGCGAAGGGAACACGGATTTCGCGGTGAACCGCCGGGACAACTCCGAGCAAGATGTCCCGGAACTGCGCCGTGCGGGCAAGCCCCTGAAGGGTGTTGTGGATCACTACGTCCCGGTGATGGCGGTTCGCGACGAGCAGGACGAACTCGTGGCTCTGCTGTTCGGGTACGCGTGCCACCCCACAACACTCAGCTTCACTCAGTGGTGCGGCGACTATCCCGGGTTCGCCCAAGCGAATCTGGAAGAAAGCCATCCCGGTGTCACCGCCGCGTTCTTCAACGCTTGTGGTGGCGATCAGAACCCGATCCCGCGGAGAAAACTGGAGTACTGCGAGACATACGGGCGGATGCTGTCCGATGCGGTGGAAGAGGTGCTGCGCCGGCCGATGCGTTCAGTGTCGGGCGGGCTGAAGACCGCCTTCGAGTTCGTGGATCTAGACTATGAAGAACTGGTGACCCCGGAGACGCTGCAGCCTGTCGCAGACGGAAGCAGCGCTCTGCATGCCCGCTGGGCCCGGCGGATGCTGGCGAAGATCGAGGCGGGCGAGGTGTTCCCGACCTCGTACCCGTATCCCGTGCAGGCGTGGCGGCTTGGCGACGAGTTGCTGTTCATCGGCATCGGCGGCGAGGCAGTGGTCGACTACTCCCTGCGCTTCAAGCGGGAGTTCGGCCCAGGCACGTGGGTCTGCGGGTATGCCAATGACATGGCGGCCTACATCCCATCCCGGCGCGTCTGGGAAGAGGGCGGCTATGAAGGCGGCCGACACTTGGACGAGTATGGCCGCCCGGCATGGCGTTGGGCCGGAGACGTGGAAGACCGCATCGCCCAGACCGTTCACCGCGTAGTAGATCGTGTCCGCGCCCCTCATATTCCGCGAAAGTGAGCACTCACAATGCCTGACGAACTCCTGACCCGCCTGAGCGCGCTGCCCACTGCTGCATTGAGCGATGTCATGCGCAGGATGGGCCGCGACCCGAACACGATGCACTCCAGCATGAAACCCGTGTGGTCGGGCGCTGAAGTCTGCGGCCCCGCGTTCACTGTGCGCACGTACCCCGGCGCCACCAGCGGCAGCGACCTTGCGCTTGCTCAGGCGCAGCCGGGCGAGGTGATCGTCCTCGCCGCCGGGGGGTACACCGAGGTTATCTTGTGGGGTGAGATCTACAGCGCGGCCGCGACGCAAGCCGGGATCGCGGGTACCATCATCGACGGTGCCGCGCGGGATGTGCCCGGTGTGCGCGAGATTGGCTACCCGCTCTTCGCCCGGGCCATTACGCCCCGGGGAGGCACGGCGGACAGCACGCAGTCTGAGAC
>JALGSS010000546.1 GCA_029821745.1 Candidatus Zipacnadia bacterium | reverse complement strand
ATGGTGCAGATGGGCACGCCCTTGGCCGGCGCTCGCATCACGGTGCAGGAGCGGGTGGCGACTGCTCCGCCGATGCCCAGTATTCGGGCGAAGGTGTATTCGACGGGCACGCGCGCGGTGACGCGGATTGCGTAGGCCCATACTCCCAAGTCACCGTAGCCGGGGATGGCCTCCCCTGGCAAGAAGAACTCGATGTCCTCGCTGCTGCAGACGGCCTGCATAGGGTTACCGGTGTCATTGTTCGCGATCACCGTGCGGGTTGCCACGCCAATGGCTTTGTCCTCATGGGGCAGACGCGTGCCGCCGGCGAGGGCAGCGCTGTCGGCGATGTCCTGGGCGCGCTGTGCTGCGATCGTCAGGCGTCCGACATCAAGCACGAGCGCGGAGGTACCGAGCAACGCGACCATGGCCACGACGACCCATGGTCCGGCAACGCCGCGCCGGTCCGGTCGCGGCGTGTACTTACGAGAGCTGCGGCCTGGTCGGCCGTGGACTCCCAATGATGCCCCCCGTTCGCTTTTGGTGTGCGTTGATCTCATGGTCATCCCGATCCAGTCCTATCCCCTGAGTCATATGGCACGCGGACCACGCGTACATGAGTGCCCGCAGATCGTGAGTGAGCAGCTCCGCGCGTGCGGGGCGCACGGGCTGTGCGTACAGGCGAGCGGTCGTGGACAGCTTTGGTGGCGTGACAAAGGGGAGGTTACGACCAACCAGCACCGTTGGTCGTAAGAGGGTTCGGATATCGCCGGCGTCGAGCCTGGACCGCGCAGGGCGCGCCCCAAGCCGTGCCGAGGTTCGGACCTCGAGCAGTTCTTTCATTGTTGGTTCTTCGGTTGCTGCGACGTAGGCTGCGATGAATGCGACTGCTTATTGCTGCTGCGAACTGCCTGCTGCTTTCGAACCACTTTGCATTATATCCGCTTTTCCCCTGATGTCAACGCTCCGGATACACTTAATCCGTTTGTCTGCCATCTTGGCAAAGACCGACCGTTGACGGTGCACGGGCCTTGAGCGGCTATTCTCGCATCATGACGATCGCCGCCTGCAGGGTGATGGTACCCTCTTCAGGATTATCGGCAAGCCCTGCAAACAGCTTCCCGGTGACCAGCTTGTGCGGGTAGGTAACAGTGACTTTGATCTGGTCACGGGATATGGCGTCGTTCTCGCTCTCGCTGGTTCCGAGGACGGTCCACTCCGTCCAGGTGCCGGCGTCGTCATCGTAGGTGCGGCGCTCATAGAGGGTGACGATCAGGTCGCCCTCCATGGTGGCGGCGCTGCCGCGGATGCGGTTGTCGAGAGTAGCCGGGGTTGCACCGACGGAGGCGCTACGCGCGCCTTCTCGGGCAGCCTGGTTCAATCCGATGACGTCTTTGACCATCAGACCGAACTCGATGATGCCAAACAACAAGAGGATAAGCAGAGGCGCGACCAACGCTAGCTCAACGGTGGTCGTGCCCTCGCGCGCTCCGGCTGTGCGCATCGCTTTCCTGCAGTTTTCGCGCATCTTTGGCACCTCTCCGAGGCCGCCGCTCCGGCGCTTCTTGCCCCGCTCGCCGCCGCGACGGTCTCGCGGTCGGACAACTGTGTTACCCTCCGTGGTATGTGGGTTGGGCAAATGCCCCCCGGCGTTTGCCCTGGTGCCTACACGGTATGTTGAATCACAAGAGTGATCAGCGCGCCAGTTCCAAGTGCGATCGCGTAAGGCAGGCGAGTGTCGCCGGCCGCATCGTCGATCTCCATGGGCATTGATGCCACGGCCCGCATGAACAGCGACGTCCACAGACTGCGGAATGTGGCGATGACAATTCCTTTGCGTGCGGCGATGACGATTGCCATGATGCCGCCGATGATTGCTCCGTATGCCAGGGACCACAGCAGAAAGCCGGGTCCCATGAGTGCGCCAAATGCCATGAGAAGCTTGATGTCCCCGCCGCCGAGGATCCGGCCCAGGGCATTGCTGAAGAGCCAGAGGGCAAAGCCCAGCGCGATGCCTTCAACACTTAGCAAAAGACCCTCCCAGCCGCCCCCAATTGTATTGAGGATCAGGCCCAGGAGGGCAAAGGGCGCCGTCAGGATGTTGAAGATCTTCCCCCATCGGACATCCGTATAGACGGCGATCATGGCCAGGACGATGACAGCTGCCATGCTTATGGTGGCCATATCCTAACACCTTCTTCGGCCCGAAGGGCCTGCCTGCCACATACGCCGACGGGCTCGGTGCCCGCGAGAGCTCGAGGCCCTGGTGGACCGCGGCTCAGGGAGACTTGCTTAACTCAGCGCGCCTCTCTCCATCCCGACCCCGCCGGCGAGGGGGTTTGATGAGTACTCTGGTGCATAGCTGGTGCGATGCAGTTCTGCGATTTTTGTGTGAACCGAAGTTCGGTCGCCAGAGACAGTGGTGAGGGAGTAGTTGCCTACTCCCTCACCCCGCCGGCTGGACGTCCTGTCTCCGCAAGTACCTACCGGACCTGGGGTCCGTCGACTTGAGGGACAGGCAAACCGTAAGCGTCCAATACCTCGATGGGAGCGTCACTGCCGCCTGGGCTGCGCGTCCCGTTCAGTTGTCGTGCTGCAGAAAGTGCGCACGTCAAGCTCGGCGATCAGAGGCTACCCTCAGGTGACGCCATTGATCGTCGTGGCCGAGTCCGTGACGGTGTTCTGGACGGTCGTGCCGAGACCCTGCCAGGCAGCGATGCCAGCGACAACGACGAGTGCCAGAAGCAGCGCGTACTCTACAGTCGTGAGACCCTCTTCGTCCATCCACAGCTCGCGCATCTTGTCCGCCTCCTTCAAATTGCACATCTTTGGGTTACTTCTTTTTGTGACCCGGGTCCGCCGTTCAGGTGGACCCGGGTCGACTGAAGCCGTCTTCAGTTGTGCTTTGGAAAGCGTGTCCGTCCGAGCCTGGCGGTCGGAGACGTTTCCTCTTAGATGCCGTTGATCGTGGTGGCCGAGTCCGTCACGGTGTTCTGGACGGTGGTGCCGAGGCCCTGCCACGCGGCAATGCCAGCAACAACGACGAGCGCCAGAAGCAGTGCGTACTCTACCGTCGTCAAACCCTCTTCGTCCTTCCACAGCTCTCGCATCCTGTCCGCCTCCTCTTTCTTAGTGCGTCTTTGGTTTGTTGCCAGTTGAGTGTTGCGGGCTCTGCAGCCCTCGCAAATCCCGGTGAGCTCCGCCGCCCCGCGAGGCTTTGCTCTCTGCGTGCCGCTCTCGATTAGCTCTGCTTCCTCGAGATCGGCTCAACCCACACTGGCTGGTTACACGCGCCAATTATACGTTACGAGCATTACCTGTCAAGACCTGAACAAAACTTTTCTATCGACACAGTTCCACCTCTTGTCTCGCTCAAGGTTCGCTCTGGATTACCTCAAGAACCCCAGAGGCATTGTCAGTATTGGCCTCCCGGGGTGGGGCCACCTCGGGGTTAACCTCAAGATATGCTCAATAAACTTTTTTCTCCACGAGGCTGATTTTCTTGTCTCCCACCTTGTTCTCGGTCTGTGATCTCTCTTCTTGAGTCGATGCGGCGCCATCCACGCCCGACTTCTTCTTGGGCGTCAGGCACCCCCTCTCCCCCGCCTTATGATACAAAAGTATTCTTATGTATCTACTTATAAAGAGGCCCGAAACCGCCCTGAAACAGCACCTGATTCGATGGCCGCGCATCGCCTGCAATCACCGGCCGGAGCTCTCCCCCTTACGGCATCTATGAAAATGGCGCGCTAGTCAAGGCGTGCAAAACATTCGTCCCGGTCGCAAGCAGGCGAGAGGCATGCATCTATCGGCGCTCGAAGCGCATGAGAATCGTTGGC
>JALGSS010000545.1 GCA_029821745.1 Candidatus Zipacnadia bacterium | reverse complement strand
CGCGTGTTTCGACCATCATCAGCGGCATGGCGACCTTGAACTTGTGGGGTGTCCAGCGCTCATTCAAGGGAGGAGCCAGGTCGCGAGTACTGGAGCTGGCCTCTTCACCGTCCAGGTACTCCAGACCGGGGAAGATCGCGATCCCCTTGCTGGTGCCGGTGCTGCGGTCGCCTGCGTGAACCGCCGGGCCACGCAGGGCTGCGAGCTTGACCGCCTCCGCCGCACTCGCCTCGATGCTCACCTTCAGGACGGGGCTGTCGTCGGCGAGGTCGGCGGCGACCTCGCAGCGGAGCCCTCCGGCCATCGTGGTCTCCGAGGAAAGATGCGCGCCTGTGGGCTCCTCGCCCGAACGGAACACCGCGAAGTCCGGCCTGGTCGGGAGGCCATCAGCATCTACCACCTCTATCCACGGAGCCGCCGAGCCGACTGGCTCCCACCGACCATCGGTCCACACGTAGGTCAATGCGCCCAGGCCGGGAATGGTCTTGCAGACGACCCATCGGCAAGTGGCGTTCTCCATCAGCATGTAGTCGTCACTGAGGTGTGCGACGTGGGCCTTCTCCGGCCGAGCGTCAGGCAGGTTGGGGAGAGTCGGCCAGACGAGGCGCCCGGCGGGCCACGTGAGGCCGCGCTGCTCGCCACAAACGGCAGTGCAAGAGACCTTGCCGGCCTCGAGCGCCTCCGCATCCACGGAGAACCTGATGGCAGCGGTGTCACCAGGCGCGAGGAACTCCAACGACTTCCGCTGCCCGGCGCACGTCACGGTTGCGGCGTGTGAGGGAACCACCGCGCCACGGCCGGAATTGTGGACGGCCACCCGCACTTGCGCGCTCTCGCCTTCGAAGATAGCCGCGCTGGTCGGGCCGAGATGGGTCACGTTGACGAGGGGCGACCAGCTTCCGCCCCACGCGGCGTCGGCAACCGTGCCCTCGGCTCGCCACCGCCATTGCACGCAGTCTGTGTGGGGGCTGAAATCGAAGGAGACGAAGGCGATCCCGTCGGTTAGGGCCTGACCGGTTGCCCGCGCATCGGCCACGGGCGCGCCATCCGCGTTGAGCCCCTCGACGATCAGCGTCCCGGCTCCCTTCACGTCGGCCACCAGAACGCCGCCGGTCCCATTGACCGCGCTCCCGCTGGGAATCGGCTCCCCGGATACGCTCACGAGCACGGGGTCGCCAAACACCGCCCAGTCATAGCTGGAGTTCCCGTTGGGCCCCTCATCTGTGGCGAGGGTGATCACGGGCTCGACGGTGACGGGCTCGTCACCCGCTGCAGCGATCTGGGCCACGAGCGGAACCCACGGATTCGTGTTGAGGGATGCCTTCGCGATCTGCTCTCCGTCAGCGATCACGTAGAACCGCGCACCGTCCGGCTGGTGCTCTTCATCGTCCCAGTCGAACCCCTCGCGGATGCCCGCGTACCCGAGGAAGAACAGCCTCTCTCCCGGCTTCAGTGAAATGGTGGCCTTCGGGTAGATCGCCGTCGAGAATTCTCCAGACTGGGGATGCAGGAAGACTCCGGGCATGGCGACGCCGCCGATGTTCGCGGGCTTCGACACACTCGCGGACATCGCGTTGTCCAGTGTCGCTGACTCGAACTCCTCGGCCCCATCCCACCACAAGGCGGCGTCTCGTTGCTCCGCCCCCATCACAGGTCCGGCGAGAATGCAAGCAAACATCGATGCGGCTGCGAGAACCCAATTCACGTCCATCACCTCTCGAATGGCCGGCATGTCTGAGCCTGGGTATTCCTTCCCGAAGGGTGGGCCGAGTCCTCCCTCGCCCGACACGACGAGAGTGTGACAAGGACCTTCGAGCCCGGATGGCCAAATGGTATGGCGGTAGGGGGGGCAACCTCTCCTGGGAGGCCGGTGGGTATGAAACAGGTGAAGCCTTCGGACGCGCTGGGGTGCAAGTATCCGGAATGGATTGTGATGGTGGTCTCGCGGGACACAGCCGAGAAGCCGAACGTTATGCCGGCGGGCTGGGGGATGATCTGCTCGGGCCAGCCGCTTTGCGTCGCCGTGGCCATCAGCACGCGCAACTACTCGTGCCAGTGCATTGAGGACACGGGGCAATTCGTGTTCGCGTGGGCCGGTGAAGGCCAGGAGGAATTGGTTCAGCAGACTGGGACCACCAGCGGGCGCAAGATCGACAAGTTCCGGGAGTTCCACATTCCGACCTCGGAGCCCGCGGAGGTGATGGTGCCCCTGCTTAGCGGCGCGGCGGCAAACCTGGAGTGCCAACTGCGCCACGAATACCCGTCTGGAGACCATGTGATCTTCGTCGGAGAGGTCGTGGCGGCTCACGTGTCCGATCCGCCCATCGCGAAGCTGGAGAACTTCGACGGGCGGTTCGCTGTGGCCCGGCCGGCGGGCTGAGGACAGCCCGGAGAGCTACTCGGCCATCTCCACCATCTCCTGGTAGTTGCACAGGCTCCCGCCGAGGATCTCCTCGAGGGTCACCACGCGCCCGGCCAGGGCCGATTCGAGGATCGCGTACATGATCGCCACGGCGCGCAGGCCCGTGGCGCCCTCGGATTCAGGATCCGCCCCGGTGCGCACGGCGGCCACGAAGCTATGCGCCTCCGCCGCGATGAGCTTGCGGTCGGTGACGACGGGCTCGAAGGAGTATGACCCCGGGCGCTCACCGAACAGCGCGGATTCGAGGTCGCTCAAGGCATAACCGGGCACTTCGGCCACCAGATCATCCCCGGAGAGTGTCTCACTTCCTCGCTTCATTTCGACAGGGCTGCCTGACCGGTCACTCGGGCAAGCGATGCTGCCTTCATCGCCGAAGATCAAGCGCTGGTTGAGATTGTGCCCCGGCGAGGCGAAGTGGCCGGACCAGTTCCCCTGAGCGCCGCTGCCGAACTCAAGCAGAGCGGCGAAACAGTCTTCCGCGTCAACCTCGACCTCCAAATGCTCCCCGTCATATCCGGGGCCTGAGCGGTGCTTGCGGATCAACTCGGTCTGCGCGACGACCGCCTCAATGGGGCCCATGAAGTACTCAAGGATGTAGCTGCCGTGGATCGCTACGTCGAGAAGGAGGCCACCCATCGCGAGCCGGTGGCGCCACGCCGTGGCGATGATGCGGTCGGCCGGGATGGTGTTCGTCTGGAATGCGAAGTTCGGCCGCCCGATGACGCCGCCGTCGATGCAGGCGCGCACCAGACGGTTCATGGGGTCATGGCGGTTGTTCTCGGCGGTCGCGAGCACCCGGCCATGTTGGTTCGCGACGTCAACCATGAGAGTGGCGCGTTCCACGGTGAGAGCCAGGGGCTTCTCGCACAGGACGTCCATACCGGCTTCCAGCAGACCCACCACGAGCGGGTCATGGGACCTGGGATCGGTCACGACGTCGGCGGCCCGCAGGTCCGGGACCTCGCGTACCGCATCATCGATGTCCGTGAACACCAAGGGCCGCGTTCCGAGTAGGCCCTCGGCCTCGTCCGCAACCTTGGCCGCGAGATCCTCGCGACGGTCGCACACCGCACGAAGGCAGACCGACCCGGGGGCCACTCGTTCCAGTTCGCCCAGACCGCGCACGTGGCGCGCGCCCATCATCCCGCACCCAACCAGCAGTAGATCCACAGGTTCCATTTCCCTGCCGTCCTCTCTCAGTTGCCGCTTTTCGCGTCGCGCGCGGCGTTCAGCAGCTTCATGTACTCGCGCATCCACGGCGTGTTGTCGTGGAAGGTCCGGGCGGAGACGATGTTGCCGTCGACAACCACGGGTTGGTCGACGTAGGTGGCGCCGCACACTTCCGCATCGTAGCGGCACTTGGCGACAGTGGTGACGGTTTTGCCCTGTATGACGCCTGCCCGCGCCACGATCTCAATACCATGGCAGACCACGCCGATGGGCTTGCCGGTCTCGCCGAAGTGCCGGGTCAGATTCATCAGGTCGTCATCATAGCGGATGTACTCGGGCGCTCGCCCGCCTGACAGCACGAGACCGATGTAGTCCTCGGGCACGATGTCCCGGAACGCGATGTCGGACGCGAAGTTGTAGCCCTTCGACTCAATGGTGATATCCCAGTCGGGATGCAGATCATGCTGCACCAGATGGTAGACGCGCTTCTCCGGCGCGGCCACCAGCACCTCATAGTCATCCTCAGCGATCCGGTAGTAGGGGTACAGCGTATCCGTGACTTCAGCGGCGTCACCGATGACCAGCAGCACTTTCTCCACGGTTCTCATCCCTTCTGATCGAGTGGTCGGTAAAGCGATGGGCCTGTGGTGTCTACCCGCGCGCGACTCGGGCCGCCTCGAAGGCCCCCGTGAGCGAGTCATAGCAGTACTGAGCCGCCTGCAGCGGGTCGTAGTCGTCCTGGGCCCAGACCATCGTGCTGACTTCGAGGGTGATGAAATCGTCCCAGCCGGCGTCTGCCATCGCCCTCACGTAGGTGGTGGAATCCAGTTGGCCCTGACCCAAGAGCACCAGCTTGAAGGT
>JALGSS010000544.1 GCA_029821745.1 Candidatus Zipacnadia bacterium | reverse complement strand
CCCTCGCACTGGCGCGACGTGGTCTTCCGGGATCTGCGAACAGAGGGAGCGTTTGCTGTGTCCGCGATTCGTCGGCAGAGCCGTACCGCGTGGGTGAGCGTACGCGCAGGCGTGGCAGGGACACTTCGCTTGCGCGATCCCTTCGGGGACGCGCCGGTTTCGTTGACGGGCGGCGCATTGCGCCGTGAAGATGGCATGTTCGTTGGTGAAGTGGCCGCCGGACAGGAGGTCGTCCTCTGTCTGGAGGGCGAGGCCGGAGACCTGGACGCCGCCGTGGCCATCGTGAGACAGAGCGATACGTCGAGATTGGGGCTCCGGTGAATCCACGCCATTGGGCCCCGTTTCGATCGTGCAGCCCGCAGAGCGCAGGGAGGACGTCGTGATGAGACACATTGCCCGGGAATACCGGCGAGCCACAGGTGGCAGGGCTTCCCGGCTGCCCAGATCCGAGGACACGTTCTTCGTTCTGAGCGCCCTCCTGTGTGCGGGCATCTGTCATCAGGCCGCCGCGTCCGTGACCTGGTGCTCTGCCGACGGGTTCCAGGGCCGGCAGGTTGACGAGAGCAGACTCGTCTTCGACCACCGAGGCCCGAGTTCCGTCATCGCAGCCGACCCGACCACTGAAGGGCGCGGAGAAATCACCTTCAAGTTCGTGGAGACCTACGGAGGCTGGGCCCGGCTTGAGCTGCGCTTCTGGGCGAGCGGCGACGAGCAGACCTTCATGGCCGCGGTGCTGGAGCCGGAGCAGAATCGGCTCTCACTGATGCGGAAGCAGAATGGCCGGTTCATCGAAGTGCCGGGCGGATCGGCCACTATCGAGCCAGTTGGGCACGGCGCCCACCGTCTGGGCTACCGCATCGAGAAGCGCAACGTCATCGTGTCCCTGGACGGGAAAAACGTCCTCCAAACCGAGACGACGGGGCTGCCCGGGGAAGGCCGTGTCGGATTGGCCGCGGCCTTCGCACAGATCGAGATTGAGGGCCCTGTTCTGGCAGGCGCGTCGCCCGGCGCCACTGGGGAGCGCGAGAATCTGGCGGACTGGAAGGTGCTCTACGGGCCCACCGCGTGGCACGCGGCCGAGGAGGCGACGCCACCTGCCCCCGGTGAGAGCGTGACCGTCTTCTCCGCGGGGGCCGATGGCGCTGTGGTAGGCGAGCAAGAGTGGACCCACGTTGCCATTGAGCTGAAGGGGAAGTTCATCGAGACCTCGGGCAGGTGGGCCTGCTTCGGCCTGCGGCCAAAGGTCTCCCGCGACTCCAGTTCCTGGTACATCATCGAAGTGCGTGGCAACCAGAACTCCCTCGTGTTCTCGAGGGTCACGGAGAACGTGCGCGACGCCGAGTTCTCCCGGACGGTGCCGCTGCCGCCCATCGAGACGAACCGCTGGTATACGCTCCGCTGCGAGTTCGTGGGGGACCATATCACCGTAGACCTGGATGGGCAGCGCCATGTGGATGTCGTGGACCCGCAGCCGCTCGAGAGCGGGCGCACCGCGGTCAGCGCTTCGCACACCACGGTGCAGGTTGCCGGACTGCGCCATGAGCCGCGGACGTCCACCTACGAGTTCAGTACCCTCGATGCTCCGGCGCAGCCTTACGACCCGGGGCCGGCTCTTCCCGACCCCTCGCTGGATGTAAGTGAAGACGCCAACTACTGGTACCTGGTCGGCCCGGGGCTGCGCGCGGCGGTGCACAAGGAGACCGGGATGCTGGGCGGAGTCTGGGAGGCCGGCGGACACGCCCAGTGCATCGCCCGGCGGGTGGTTGAGCTATACAGACTGGAGACACGAAGCGACGCGGTCGATGCCAACGCGTATGCGGACCGGGTGAAGCGCGTTGTGAGGCAGACGCCGCGGGAGCTCACTCTGGAATGCTCGAATGACGCCCTCTCTGGGGTCACTGTCGAGAAGCGGTACGCGCTGGACGTTGGGCGCGGCATTCTCGCCCAGACGATCCGGTTCATCAACCAGACGTCCCGGCCCGACGTGTTCGTGACCCTGGCGCTGCGCACGGTGCTCGACCCCGACTATCGCCGCGAGGCTATGTACACAGGCGGGAGTTACCTGGGGCCTCTGGTGCCGGCCGGCTCGATCCGGGAGCGCGTACTCACCGACAGCTTCAAGTTGCCGTGGTCCACCGGCATCACCAACGGCCGGCCGAGCTGGGTGCTGGCGCTGAATGACAGCATCGGCGCCAATCTGGCCACGTATCGCTACCGTGTCAACGGGCAGTACGTGCTGCCCTGGAACTCCGTCTGGACCGAGGAGCTTCACAACCTGTACCACACGCCGACGGGTTGGGAGATGGGCGTATGCACCCTGGCCCTGCGTCCCGGGGAGACGGCGTCCGCGGAGGTCGACTACACGCTGTTCCAGGGCGGCCTCCTCAGCTTCTACGACATCTACCGGAGCCTGCCGGAGGTCGCGGGGATGTATGAGCGCGTCGGCCCCAGGCCGACGTGGCTGCGCGACCTGAAAATGCCGATCACCGATACCGCGGTTCGGTCACTGACAGTGACGGAGGACGGTATCCTGCTGCGGGCGGACAGTCCTTTCGGAGTCTTTGGCGACCCGCTTGCACAGGACGCCGCGGGGAACGATACGCAGTTCGTGGCGCGCAGGCGGGAGTTGCTGCGTCGCACACAGGCCGCTTCCCCACGGGTCAAGGCGGGCCTCTACACCTGGGCGTGGTCTGCCTCCGAGAAGAGCGAAGCCGTGGCGCGCAATCCCGAGTGGTTCATTACCCGGGACAAGGCCGGGCAGATCCGCGACGCCTATCCCATGGGCACGAGCTTCCTGCGGTGCCTCTCCGCCCCCGGTTGCCTCGATGATATGCTACTGCGGTACCGGACCATCGTGCGAAACTACGAGGAGGACTTCCAGTACCTGGACAACGACGGCACCGGCGTCCAGATCATCGATTGGGAACACCTGCGCGTTGATCAGGACTACGACTGGCAGCGCTTCCACGAGGGCGTCCTGGCGGCAGCGCGGTCCCGCAGCCCCCAGACGGCTACCTTCTTCAACAATCGCGTCCTGCCGCAGGGCGACATCTCCTTCGCCGAGCTGATGTCGGCCGAAATCCAGAACACCGACTGGCGTCGGCCCGCCAACGAGATGTACTCCCTCAAGGTGCTCCAGAAGCGCGATTCTGAGCGTGTCGTCTCGCTCCTGTACTCGCGCCCGGATACCGAACCCTCATACACCAATTACTGCGTGGGCCTGGGGCTCCTGCCATGGTACGGCAGCCGCGCGCAACTGCCCTTCATCAACGCGGCCCTTGAGACCCGCAGGCTGGAGATCATGGACGCCGGGATCTTGCCGGACTGGCAGCGCGACTTGAACACCCCGGTGGAAGCCTACACACTGCGCCAAGGGTCCGCCGCCTGTGTCTCGTTCATCGGCCATGATGAGACGCCGCAGGAGACCGAGATTTCCTTCGACTCTGAGCGCATGGGCCTCGCATCAGGCCGGCCTTACTCGGCCTGGCTGTTCGACTTGAAGGACTACCGCGGGCACCAGGGGCGACTCACTGAAGCCGACCAGCGCGAGGCGTACGAGGGCTGTCACTGGGCGGATGAGACGGTGGTTGCGGCCAGTTTCCTTGGCGCGGGAGAGAGCCTACCGGAGCGCTATTCGTGCCGCACGATAGCCGGGCCGCGCCGCCTGCGTGTACTCATGGTGACGCACTCCCCGGCACTGATCTGGTCGCTCAATGGCCGCCGCACGAATTTCTGGCTGCCGGACATCCGTGGGGTGAGCATTAGCGGAGAGCGCAGCACCGGAGGCGACCGCGAAGAGATCACCTGCCGGTGCGATGCAGAAAGAG
>JALGSS010000543.1 GCA_029821745.1 Candidatus Zipacnadia bacterium | reverse complement strand
GGTTGACGGCTGCCGGCAGATGGTTGACGCGTGTGAGAAGGCCGGCGTACTGCTGATGGTCGACTTCCACAAGCGCTATGATGAGTATCACATCGCGATGAAGCAGAAGCTCGAGGCCGGAGATCTGGGCGACATCCAGTACGGCTACGCACACATGGAAGACCGCATCGAGGTGCCGAAAGACTGGTTCCCGGGCTGGGCCAAGAACTCGTCCTCCGCGTGGTTCCTCGGCATCCACTTCTACGACCTGGCCCGCTTCCTGATGGAGGCCAACGGTGTCGAGGTGTGGGCAGACGGCCGCAAGGGCCGGCTCACCAGCTTCGGCGTGGACACCTGGGACAGCATCTCCGCGATGGTCAAGTTCGACAATGGCGCGACGGTCTGCTTCGATACCTCCTGGATCCTGCCCTATGAGTTCGAAGCCATCGTCAATCAGGGCATCCGCCTGGTGGGTACCCACGGCCTGCTGGAGTGCGACTCACAGGACCGTGGCACGATCACCTGTATCGCGGACGATTCCCCCGGCGTAGCCTCCGGCAAGACTGAGCGCGTCGGCATGGAGACCCACAACAAGAGCTTCCTGCGCCTCGATTGCTGATTTCGCCTACAATCTGGCTGTGCTGCTCGATGGCGGCAAGATCGCCGATCTCGGGGACTTCCCGGGCGGCGAGGATGGCATCGAGGCCACGAAGATTGCCGCGGGCGTGCATGAGAGCATCGAGAAGGGCACGCTGGTGAAGCTCTGAGTCTCACTTGGGCTGTGCTGACAAGCGCGAGTTAGCCGTGGGCTGCCGACGTCGCACAAGCGGCGGGGCCCCACGGACCTCGAGTTCGCGCCGCATCAATGTGACAACTCTGACGCATAGGCTCCCGTTCCGGTGCAGGCCGAGGGAGTTCTGGGAGGGACGTAGTATGCCACGCATGATGCTTGCCATCGCCATCGTCGCCGCCATTCTGGTGAGTGCCGTATCCGCGGCCGACTGGCCGCTTAGCGAGGACCGGGGCTACGCCGCGTATCGCAAGGGGCCCTGCGACAAGTGCGTCCCGGGCGTCAAGCCGATGCTGTCGAAGACCCAGTGGGTCACGAGCGCCACGCTGAACCAGCGCCGGCCGCAGAGGCCCTGGCTGAAGATCCGCGTGAATGACCACAAGACGGATCTGGGCAAGGTCGCCATGGTGACGGGTCCGGAGCTCATGCTGCCCGTGATGGCGGCCAAGGACCTCGGCCTCACCGTCACGCGCAACGCGCTCAATCACCGGCTCATCACCCTCACCGGTGGCAAGGCCCCCGTGGAGATCGTCATCGGCTCCGCTTGGGCGAAGGTCGGCGACGAGACACGGGCATTCCTCGCCGCGCCGCGCTGGTATAACGGCAAAGTCTACATGCCTTTCGAGAGCATCGCCGTAGCGCTTGACTGGGACCTGAGCTTCGACCCGATGACGGCCATTCTGTCCGTCAACACGCGCTAGAGTCGCACGTCGCCTCGCATCTGAATGCCGCCGTGTGAGTGTGCGCGCGAGGATGTAGACTGAGGCGATAGCTCGGACAAGACAACCGATCTGACTACGAAGCCGACCCCCTTTGGGTCGGCTTCTTTGTAGCCGGCGTTGAGTACGAACTGCACGAAAGGGTGGCTGTTCGTGGATTCCGCCAAGAAGCAGATCGCTGGTCACTGCAAGAAGCTGCGCGCCGAGTCCGAAGACGCGGCCCGGCGCATCAGCGAGTACGCTGAACTGTCGATGCTTGAGCAGCAGTCCTCCGCGCTGTTGAGGGAAGCCCTCCAACGCCACGGTTTCACGATTGAGCGGGAGTTCCCCCTGATTCCCAATGCCTTCGTGGCGGGATTCGGCGACGGCGAGCCGGTCATCGGCTTCCTCGCCGAGTACGACGCCTTGCCGGACTGCGGGCCCAAAGGCAAGGGACCAGGGCACGGCTGCGGCCACAATCTGCTCGGAACGGGAAGCGTGTACGCCGCAATCGCCCTGTCGAAGCACCTCCGGGCCCAGGGAGTGCCCGGCAGCGTCAAAGTGTTCGGGTGCCCGGCGGAGGAGACCCTCGTCGGGAAAGTATACATGGCCCGGGACGGCGCCTTCGATGGTCTTGACGCCTGCCTCGCCTGGCACCCCGGCGCGAAGACGGCCGCGAGCAACGGCTCCGGCACGGCCATGGACTCCCTGACTTACGAGTTCTTCGGCAAGACCGCCCATGCAGCCGGGGACCCGCACAATGGCCGCAGCGCCCTCGACGCCGTCGAGATCATGAACGTCGCCGTCAACTTCCTCCGCGAGCACGTCCCGAGCAATGTCCGGATTCACTATGCAATCATGGACGGCGGCAAGGCTCCTAATGTGGTGCCCCCCTACGCGCGGACCTGGTATTTCGTGCGCGGCAAGGACCGCGAGCAGGTGAGCGAGATCAGCGCCCGCGTCCACAAGTGCGCCCGGGCGGCTGCCCTCGCCACGGAGACTCGCATGAAGCGCCGCATCCTCGCCGCCGTGTACGACCGCCTGGGGAACGAGCCCCTCGCGAAGGCGCTGGACGCGAACTTGCGGCTCGTCGGTCCCCCCAAGTTCACCAAGAAGGACAAGCAGTTCGCCAAGTCGCTGGGTCTGAGTGGTGAGTTGAGCGAGGGCATCGCTGACATCAGCACCGAACGCGGGTCGGGCTCGAGTGATGAGGCGAACGTGAGCTGGATCACCCCACTAACGGTGCTGACCGTCGCCTGCTGGAGTAACGGGACGCCGGGGCATCATTACCTGATCCACGAGCAGGGCGTTGCGCCCGCCGCGATGAAAGGTCTCGCCGTCGCGGCGCAGACCCTGGCCCTGACGGGGTATGATCTGCTCACTGACGCCAAGTTGCTGAAGGCCACCCGCAGGGAGTTCGCGAAGAGCACCGACGGGAAGACCTACGATCCGATCGTCCCCGCGAAACAGAAGGCTCCGATCCATGACCGGATTCCGTGAGCTGTCAGACAGTCATGAAACCGGGCTGTGTTGAGGAAAGGCACTGATGGGCACGGGGTGTCGTCCCGCTCTGCGGGATGCGAGGCGGCCCCGTGCAAGGTATTTCACGGCCGCGTGGGGCCCCGTCACACACACCGTGACACCCCACGGCCATGGGTTATTTAAGGTATCTCACGGCCTCCGGGGGGCATCGCCACACACACCGTGACACCCCACGGCCATGGGTTATTTGAGGTATTTCACGGCCTCCGGGGGGCATCGCCACACACACCGTGACACCCCACGGCCATGGGTTTTACTCGTTGTTCAACATAACCGATCAGTAGCGTGCCTTCAGCTCGCCGGCTGCCAATCACTCAGGCTATCGATGACGCGGAACTGGTCGCCCGCGCCGAGCTTCTCGTAGAGGCGGCGAGTCCACTCGTACGCCTCGGGCATCTCCCCCATCACGGTGATCGGCCGCGGGAACAGCAGCGCCAGATTCTGCGGCAAGTCTCCGATGCGCAGGATCCCCAGGAACTCGGCCGTTGTCGGATCGCGGTGCGTCTCGGGCGGGTTGGTGAGAATGACCTCGGCGATGTCCGCGTCCATTAGCGCGGCGTAGATCGCCAGGGGCGCTGTGTACCCGTCGCCGAACACCGCGACCGGCCCTGTGCTCGCGTCGGCCCGCATGATGGCGATTCCGTCGAGCAGGTCGGCCACCTGTCGTTCGGGCAGCGTCTGGCCGAGCAGCGGGTATACGCGGCGCAGCGTCCACAGGTACCCCGGCCCGACGGATGTGACCCCCGTGTTGCGCACCTCGACGCCCGCCGTGGCGATCCCCGTCGGCACACTCGGGCGTGACGCGCCCCCACCGGTGAAGCCGGACTTGGCATCAGGCTGGAGCGCGAAGGCCACCGTTGGGACGGGCCATTCCTGTCCGGTCGGATACGCCGTCCGCACCCGGAGCGTAAGACCATCAGGCGCCTCGAATACGCGCGTGCCGTAGGTTGTGCCCACAATCGGCTCCGTGCGGGTCGCCGTGGCCCCGTCGGCGCGGTTCTCGAGGAAGCGCGGAGCAGGTCGGTTCGCGACGTACTGGAAGGTGAGCGCGCGCAGCCGCCCCAGCGTGGCCGCCTGCTGTGCCTCCCACTCCGCTGCATCGGCGGGCTCTGACACATCGGCTTCTTTTACCAGCAACTCGTCGATCGTCTTCATCTTGTCGTCGGTGGGAAGCGTGCCGCCGAAGACCAGCAGGTTCTCCTCGGGCTCCACGTACTCCGTGACGTCATCCGTCACCGGGTTGCAGTCGCCCTTGAGATGGTAGTTGAACCACTCGAAGATGGCCTTGCGCAGCTTCGGCGTGTACCCGTGAGGCGTCAGGTCCTCGACCAGGTCCGTGTTCTCCGCAACGCCCAGCGCCCCGTACTGGTGCTTGATGCGATGGCAAACATCGCGGAAGGCGTA
>JALGSS010000542.1 GCA_029821745.1 Candidatus Zipacnadia bacterium | reverse complement strand
TCAGGCATAGCTGGGCGTACCCGGACTGGCGCTTGCCACCCACCAGGGAGAAGTACTCGGGGTGTGTGGCGAAGTACTTCTCCGGGGGGCATAGGGCGGCGAATGTGTGCGCCAAACCGGCCACGCCGCGCGTCCCGCCCTGCTCCTCGCTCATCTGGTGGTTGTCGCCGTTGAGCCGCAGGCGAGCCGCGAATGCCCCGTTGCGGGCGACCGGGTAGTCACCCATTCGGAACTCCAGAGGCGGTATGTATCGCCTGTCGAGGGCCGGCACGTCGATCGTGCCCTCCCGAGGCCATGTGGCGCAGTCAGGCGTGAACCAGCGGCACCCCAGGTTGTCCTCCAGGAAGCTGTACGTGGCGTAGAGCACGCCGCGCGAGTTGCCGGCCAGAATCAGCGCCGGACCTGCCGTCTTGATGTGGATGCCTTCCTGCCCCAGATCCCTGAACCGGATCGAGCGCGCCAGGCGTCTCGTCTGTCTGCACTTGCCCACGAGGATTGGCGTGAGGTCATCGGCTGCGCTCTCTCGCAGAATCGGGAACTCCTTGCCGGTGACGAGCTCCAGGTGGTAACGCAACTCGCGGGCGGCGTACTCCTCCTGAGGGGTCGGCCGGTTGGGAACGACAATCGCGTGGGTCTGCGGGGAGAGCTCTTGGCCGCCGATTCTTGGCCGCCGATACGCACCGAGCAAGCGCCAAGGCGCCGGCGACGGGCGTCCACTTCCTTTGCGGTCTCATCCATGGCGGTCACAACCTTTGCCAGTTCGCCGGCAGCGGGAGTGCCGGCGGGAATCTGGGCCGCTGCACGCTGGAGGGCCTCGCGCGTCCGCGTCACACGGGCGGCGCTCTCAGCGACTGTGCCCAGCGGCGCGCCGGCCGCTGCGGAGCGCTCAACTATCATTCGGAAGGTGCGCACCGCTCGCTCGTCGCCGGCGTTGGCCGCCAGCGCCTCGGCAGCCACCAGCACCTTCTCTTCATCGCTGAAATCCCGAGTGATCTGAGCGAAGCGATCCATGCCGGCGTGCCACGTGGGCCCGCCGTACGCCAGCATCTCCACCACGTACGGCCTGCGGGCCGCCGGGTCCTCGATCTGGCGGGCGATCTGGTTCGCGATGTCGGTGCGGGTGATGCCGGCGGCGGCCCGCATCAGCCCCGCCGCCTTGTCCACCTGTCCTTGCTTGAGGTACCACCGCGCCAGCATCTGCGTCTCGTCATCGGTGCGAGCCGTCTTGGCCTCGACTTCGGCCATCACTTCGGCGGGCTCCGCTATCTTCTCGACCACCACGTCATCGACCCAGGCCTCACTGTTCCCCGCGTTGGCGTAGGCCAACGCGTTCACGCGCATGGTCCCGTCCGGGGCCACGAAGGTGGTCTCCATCTTCGTCCACTCCCCGGTGGTCTGCATGACGTGAGAGCTCGCGAAGGCCCACTCGTAGCTGTTCCAGTCATAGCAGTGAGGCGCGAAAAATGTGCCGGCTGTGATGGTTCCCTTGACCCACTCGGTCACCCTGTAGCGTGCGAAAGGCTCGACGGTGAGAGTGGCCCCCAGCTCTCCCCAGCGATTCCGGGCGGCGACCTGCAGGTGGCCCGCCCGCCCTCCGCTGTGGGCCTCGCCGGTGACGCCGGTGGCCTCGAAGCCGGGGTCTGGATACAGGTTCTCGGCATGCGCCAGATTGGCGCAGACTGCCACACTGGCGATCATCAGAAGAGACTGCGCCGGCCATCCATGCCATAGCGTCCGTTGAAGCGTGCTCATTGCGGCCTCCTGAAGCTGCAGACAATCACATGCACTGCCAGAGCGCCGGCCGCGCAGCGGATGTGGGCGGCGCTCGCAGCGCGAGGGTGCACCGTGGTCTCAGGCAGCACTCTTCGCCGCCCGGGGTGTGGGGACCTGTGACGTGCGGGACGTAGGGTGGCCGACGGAACTCAGAGGGCGGAAATGGATGAGTGTCTCCGGGCTCGGAGGCCTGGGGCTCACACGCATCTGCGCGCCGGTGGACGCTCGTGGAGGGAGGCCGGCGCAGAGCGAAGAAGAAACAGGACGAGGTCGCCAAGGTGTAACGCGGCATCCGCACATGACAGACTGAAAGGAACCACCATGAAAACTCACCGCATCCCCTGGAGCATTCTGCTCGCCGCTTTCATTGCCTGTTTTGCCGCAGCGGTTCTCGCCGACACGAACGCGGACAAGACCGGAGAACCCACCAACGCCACTGAGGCGGCGCTGCAAAGCAAGTACGGCGACAAGGTCAAGCTCGCGGACTACCTCACCTACCGCGAGATTGTCGACGCCCTGCCGCCTAAGCAAAAGCAGTGGGAAAACGTGCTCGAGAAGCATCTGGGCGGTTTCTACTTCCCCATCTACCTGGCGAGACGCATCAAGCCCAGCTTCGTCCCTGAGAGCTCTGAATGGGGCTTCGTCGCCGACGATCCCGACCTGCCCCGAGTGATCCTGATCGGGGACTCCATCTCACGGTCGTATACCGTCTCCGTGCGCAAGCTGCTTGCGGGCAAGGCCAATGTGCACCGGGCTCCAGCCAACTGCGGCCCCACGGACAGCGGCCTGCGCAACATGGATGTCTGGCTGGATCAGGGGAATGGTAAGTGGGATATCATCTACTTCAACTTCGGCATCCACGACCGGCGGAAGACCTCGGAGCAGTATGCCGCGAACCTGGAGAAGGTCATTGAGCGGCTACGTCAGACCGGCGCGACGCTCATCTTCGCGCGCACGACTCCCTTCAAGGAGAAAACTGCGCCCGAGACTGACGGCAGCATCGCTCTCAACGCAGTCTCGGACGCGGTCATGAAACAGCACGAGATTCCGACAAGTGATCTCCATGCGGCCGTCGCCGATCGTCTCGCCACGGTGCAGGGCGCCGATCACGTGCATTTCAACGCCGAGGGCATCAAGCTGCTCGCCCAGCAGGTCGCGAAGGACATTGAGACGAGCATCGCTGCACCCTGAGGGACACATGCGACTCTCGTCCCGCCCATCGATGGGTCCAGCCCGGCACATCGTGGGCATCGCCGGGCGGCAGAAGTCCCCTCGACTCGACGATATTGACGGCGCGGTTGGGCTCACCGTCGTGGTTCTCAGTCCGTATCGATGCGACATCCGTCCACGCAGGCTGTATCTCCCACGCATAGAAGTGGGCAAGCCCGAGAGCGAAATGCCCGAGGGCGACGTTCCCGTCGATGTCCAGCACCGCCCGGAACTTGGCCTGTGCCGGCTTGAAGTGCCGCCGATGCCTGAGCGACAACCCTTCCCCTATCAGCTCCGTCCCCTCATCGAAAAGGCCCCAGGCCCCAGCGGCGAGCGGAGTCAGGCCGCGTCGCCGACAGCCTTCAGTTGCGCGCGTTTGTGCTCCCGCCACAGTTCCATATTCAGGTAGCGCGTTCCCTCGATCCACTCTTCGTGCGTCTCCACCGCCAAGACTCGCACCAGACACAAGCAACTGGCAGCGTTGGGGAAGATCCGCGCCACGTGTGTCCGTCGCTTGATCTCTTGATTGGGCCTCTCAAGCATGGTGGTCGACTTCGGGTGCTTGTGATGCGCCAGCGGCAGGCGGCAGAAAGCGAAGTCGCCGCCGGGGGCCGGAGAGGTATCGGGTACATCTGCGTGGAATTTCGGGGTCGGTTCGTGTACTTGGCATCGCGATCAGCCATCGGTGACCTCCAGTGTGTCACTGCGGCACCTTGCCTGCGCGGGCGCGGACGTCCTCCCATCCGTGAGACCAGCCGGGGCTGTGATAGTCGGTCCCGCTGCTGCGTTAGTATGGCGGACCTGTCAGTCCGTACGAGCCCGAACTGCAAGTGCAAGTGACACTCCTGCCCGTCGCGGGGTACGCTCAGTGTGCACACGATCATGCCATGGGATGACGCCGGGCCGAAAACTGCTCCAAAGAGGTGGTAAGTCCTTTGAGCCTAGAGAACAAAGTAGCCATCGTGACGGGCGGGGCCGGATATATCGGATCGACCACGGCGAGAAGGCTGGCCTCCGAGGGGGCGGCCGTGGTCGTCTGCGATGTGGACGCCCAACTGGCCCAGACCGTGGCGGATACCATCGTCGCCGATGGCGGAAGAGCGACTGCAGTCGCGACGGACGTGCGCAGCACCGCAAGTATCGATGCCATGGTTGAGCAGACCCTTGACCAGTACGGTCACATCGATATCCTGGTCAACGTAGCGGGAGGCAGCGCTAGGGAACGGGCCTCCACGGTCCACGGTTCCAGCGAGGAAGTCATCAAGCACACCCTGGACGTCAATCTGCGGGGCGCGATCTTCTGCTGCCGCGCGGTGATTGGGCACATGATCGAGCAGCGCAGCGGGAAGATCGTGAGCGTCGCCTCGGCTCTGCCCCTCCGAGGACAGAGGGCACACGCGGATTACGCGGCTGCCAAGGCCGGCGTGATCGCCTTCTCGAGGACGCTCGCCATGGAAGTGGCCCCGCATAACATCAACGTCAACTGCGTCTCGCCGGGCCTGGTGCCGC
>JALGSS010000541.1 GCA_029821745.1 Candidatus Zipacnadia bacterium | reverse complement strand
CCGCATGCACGGGCGCATCCAGTTCCACCACAACCTCATCAATCTGTTCCCGCCCGAAACCTACACTAAGACCCACCCCGAGTTCTTCCCCGTCAGAACCCCGGGGCAGGAGCGTTTCCTGCCTGAGACCAACAGAACCCACGCGTGGCAGCCGTGCTTCACGGCACCGGGGATTGTCGAGGAAGCCATCGCGAACATCAACCGGTACTTCGACGAGAATCCCCAGGCCACGTCCTACTCATTGGGTATCAATGACAGCAGCGGCTTCTGCCGGTGCGAGAGTTGCCTGGCCCGAATCTCCGGCGAGAAGAACTTCCTGGGCCGCACCGACTACTCGGACCTGTTCTACAGTTGGGCCAACGAGGTCATCGAGGGCGTCCTGGAAAAGCACCCCGACAAGTGGTTCGGATGCCTGGCCTACAGCGAGGTCGCTGCGCCACCAAAGAACGTCGACGTGCACGAGCGACTAATCCCCTACATGACGTATGACCGCATGAAATGGGTCGACCCCGAGCTCTACGCCGAGGGCACCGAGACGACCCGCCGCTGGGAGGCCAAGAGCCCGCGCCTGGGCTGGTATGACTACATCTACGGGACCCCGTATGTGCTCCCGCGGGTCTGGTTCCATCACATGGCCGGCTACTACCAGTTCGGCCACACCCACGGGGTGCGCGCCCTGTACGCCGAAGCCTACCCGAACTGGGGCGAGGGCCCGAAGCTGTATGTTTCCCTGAAGCTGCAGTGGGACCCGACCCTCGATGTCGACGCCCTGCTCGACGAGTGGTACGAGCGCTGCGTGGGCAAACAGGCCGCGCCATACCTGGCCGCTTACTACGCCCACTGGGAGGAGTTTTGGACCAAGCGCGTCCTGGATTCCGCGTGGTTCTCCAAGGGCGGGCAGTACCTGCGCTTCAGCGACCCAGGCTATCTGAAGGACATCTCGCTGGATGAGATCAAGGAGAGCCGCGAGCTCCTTGACATGACCGTGGAGAAGGCGCAGACGGAGAAGCAGAAAGCGCGCGCCGAACTCCTGCGCCGGGCCTTCGAGTACTACGAGGCGACCGCCCACGCCTTCAAGGCCGACACGGTGCCCGAAGATCAACCCATCACCACCGTCGGGCAGGCATTGAAGGTCCTCGACAGCGCGGCCGATGCGGTGGAGTTCGCCGCTAAGCGCACCCACCTGGCCCTGAACGTCTTCCCGAACGATCCGGTGCTCGTCCACCCGCTATCCATCGACCGCTACGGCCTGACCCGCGGCGATTCCTGGGGGTCGGGGTCTCTCTGGCGCGTGTATGATATGGCGATGCGGTCCGAGGTGGTCCGCGAGAGGCTGGAGGAGATGGCCGAGACCAGCGGCTCGGACCTCGTTCGCCTCCAGGCGCAGATGATGATCTCTCTGATGGACAAGACCCTCGTGTCCCTGACGCAGAACCCGTCCTTTGAGGAGGGCGAAGGCGCTGCTGCCGACGGGTGGACCTGGTGGGTGAAGTTCGGCGTCGGTCGGATGCTCCGCAGCGATGATGTCGCGCATACCGGCGAGTTCAGCGTGCTGTGCGACGGCATGAAGCGAGGCGGCCCGGTGCAGTCGGTGTCGCTGACACCCGGGAAGTATGCGCTCGTCTGCTTCGTCTACATACCCGAGGGCCAGGCTCCCGGCGGCACGACGGAACTCTCGATGACTCTGCGGGATGCCAAGGGCGTGAACCTGCCGTCGGCCTCCACGAAGATCGTCCCCGCGCCGGGCCAGTGGACGGCGATGGCTGTGGCTGCGGATGTCCCCGCAACCATCGGGAACAAGGAAGTCACGTCGATGCTCCCGATACTGATCGTGAACGGTTTCGAGCCCGGCCAGAAGGCATACTTCGACGATCTGATGTTGTATCGTCTGGAGGAGTAGCCGCGCGGCCGTCTCCATGCGCGGGCTCCGAATGAGTGACCATCAATTGATGCGTGGTTAGATGACTCCATGGGTTTCATACGCAATGTCCGCAAGGGCTTCATGTACTTCCACAATGGCTGGGCTCCCTCCGAGGAGGAGCTGGCGCTGCTCGACGAGTACGTGACCGACGAGGAGCGCGCCCTGTTTATGCAGATGGACGCGCCCGACCAGCAGCACTCCTTCGAGGTGACGCGGCACTGCGCCGAGTCCCTGAAGCACTTCCCGGACCTGGACAAGCGGGTGATGATGAAGGCGGCGCTACTGCATGACATCGGGAAGATCGGGGCGCGACTCAGCCTGGTCTTCCGCACGTTCTGGGTGCTGGCGCACAAGCCGTTTCCGTGCTTCTGCGACCGCTTGGCAGAGAGCGGTGCGGACGCAAGACCGGGCTCATTGCGCTACAAGATGTGGCTGCAGATTGAGCACGCGAATCTGGGGGCGGAGAGACTGCGCGAGATGGGCGTTGGGGAGGATGTCTGCGAGCTCGTGATCGCGACGGGCCAGCGCAAGAAGCCGAAGGAGCTGGACCCGGACCTCGCCCGGCGGATCATCATCGCGGCGGACGGAGACCACATCATCGGCCCGGACGGGGAGTGGGCGTAGGGGGAGAACGGCACCCGCGGTTCGCGAAGTCACATGGAATGGTGCCACTGGCACGCCTCGTGCCAGTGTGTCGTTGAGCCCTGGCCGTGGTAGCCGCAGGTCTTCAGCCTGCGGCAGTTGCCGTTGACCGTCGGCGAGGTCGTTGTGGGCGCAGGTGACCCTATCTACCAGGGGCTCACATCGGCTTCGCGCCCGTGGACAACGGGCTTCCACCCGTTGCTGTAGGCGGGCCGCTCCGTTGGGGCTTGCAGGCAAACGACAGACAGCAACACACCCGCAGGCTGAAGACCTGCGGCTACGACGGCATACGGCCACGGCGTTGGCTCATGAATGCAGGCCGGCGAGCCGAACCGCCGGCAACGCCAAAGGCTGACAGCAACACCCCCGCAGGCTGAAGACCTGCGGCTACGACGGCGAACGCCAAGACCTCGGCCTGACAACATGCTGTCACGCACCCAATGAAAGACGCACTATCCCGGAGGGACACCCAATGTCCGACATCATCATCGGCGTACAGTCATACACGTACCGCGAATTCTCCGCCGTGCAGGCCGTCGAGGAGGCCGCGTCGGTCGGGCTCAAGGCCATCGAGATGTGGCCCAAGCACATCAACTTCCAGTCAGGGGACAAGGAGATCGAGGCCTTCAAGGCGGCGCTCTCGGACAATGACATCTGGATGTGCGGCTATGGCGTCTGCGGGCTCGAGGGCATCGCCGACGACATGGACGAGAACTTCCAGTTCGCCTCCGAGATGGGCGCCGACTACATCAGCATCAACTGCAAGAGCGATAACCACGCCATCGCGGAGCAGGCCATCGGGATCGCGAAGAAGTACGACCTCAAGCTGGGCATCCACAACCACGGTCCCGGGGCGGATTTCGCGACATCCGAGCAAGTGCTGGAGTTCTGCCAGGGCAAGGACGCGCTGCTGGGGGCCTGCATGGACACCGGGCACTTCATGCGCTCGGACCAGATGCCCGATCACGTCATCAAGGTTCTTGGCAAGCGGATCAACTCGATGCACCTGAAGGACTTCATCTCGGCGGAAGAGGAAGTCATGCCCGGGACGGGGCGACTGGATCTCGCCCAGGTGCTGGATCTGCTGAAGACCCACGTGGGATATGAGGGTGCGTACGTCATCGAGTACGAGGCCGATGCGGAGAACCCGTCTCCGGCGATGAAGCAGACGCTGGATGTCCTGATGAAGGCGCTGGCGGATTAGCGGCGGACCTACCCCGGGCTCGTCCCTGTGAGACAGGGGAGCACGGTGAGTCGTCTGCGGAGGGAGCGCGGCTCCGCAGATGGAGCCGCGCTCTCGTGTCACGTATCGGGAAGTCCGACAGACTCGGGCCTCAGCGTTACCGCAGTTGCTGCTGGAAGTCCGGCCTCGGGACCGGCACCGGCACAGGAACCGGTACTGGCACGGGCCTCTTCCCGCCATCCTCAAGCAGGCTGAAGTGCACGGCCTCGCGCCGGTAGATCAGCGCGCCGCCGCCTGTCGTCGGGTGGCCGGTGCAGGACAGCCGATACGTCTCACCAATGCCCGGCGTCTGAACCCGCTTCCGGGGGCAGCGCCCGGCCCATGCCCGCGCGAGGAACTCCGCCGCATCGTGAGCCGTGACCGCCTTCGAGAACTCGCGTGGCTCGCGGACTCCGACCGAAAGCACGTAGGACTTCAGGAGCTTGTCTTTCAGTTCGCGATACAGCGCGGGCGTGCCGAACAGGTCCGCTCCCAGTGGCCGGCCCCAGCGGAAGACCACAATCCCCACTGTCCTGGAATTCTCCGGGATGCGCAGGCCGCGCATGTATTCGCCCAGCCGATCCTGCACCTGTTTGCTGTCGTAGACTTCCTGGAACGCCTTCGCACTCGTCTGCGGCACGGCGTTCACGGTGGCGGCCTTGTCTACTTCTTCCCAGATGGTCGACTGCGCGGCGCCCCCGTACGCCTGTTTCCTGAGCCCGGGGCTTGCGAGGCTGCGTCGCGTCCCGAACTGGGGCGTCACCACGGTCCAGCGCCCCGCCTCGACGCAGTACACCGGAATCTCGATCCACCCGCTGCGACCGGGGACCAGGACATCCCGCTGAGCCGTGCGGTCCTGCTTGCTCCCGCTCATGACCTCTCCGGCCATGATGAACACAGGGCGCCTGCCCTTGTTCTTGACCTGCGCCTGGTTGACCTCGCCACCACGGACCTCCTTCACGATGAGGTCGCCGCTCTCCACTGCATCGTCGAAGGCTCGCGGGAGGAAATCGCTGTACTCACGCCGCAAGATCACCGGGAACACGGTCAGGCCACGGTATGAGATGCCGTCACCCACGCGCACGGATTTCAGCAGTTGGTCGATGGCATCCGCGCGCCGGTCGGGTCTCGCATTCGTCGCCCCCGGCGTGATGTCCCCTGTGTGAGGGACTTGGGCGATCCGCACACCGGCCTGGGCCGCCCCATCCTGCTCTGATCGGTCGATGACAGCGACCGCGATCCCCAGGCCCGCGACGAGACAAGCCAGAAGCGCGGTCGTGACGATGACTGCCCTGAACATTCGCCAGACCTCCTTCGTTGTCCGTCTGAGGTTTTGGACTGGCGGCGGCTGGTAAATGTTCGCGGCCATCTCCGGCAACGCGATGTCCGGGGGCAGCAAAAAGGTGCGCGAGCCGCAAGGGCCGCGCACCTTTGGGAGCTGAGCGATCGCGTCGCAGTCTACGCGAGCTTCTTGCTGGACTGCACTGCGCCGAGCACGTTGGTGATGCTCGCGACATACCCCGGCAAGTGGCGCTGCTCGCGATTGATCCACTCGTGCACGCCGTGGGCGTCGAACTCCTCAACGAGATCGGCGACAATCTGCTGCGCCGCGTCCGGATCCTCGAGATTCAGCGTCTGGATCAGCCAGCCCGACGGCACTGACCAGAACCCGCCGTTCTGGTACGTGTCCTCGGGCACATCCACGAGCATGCGCCTCCAGTACTGGCCGGCGGGAAGATGCCGCAGATGCCCGTGCAGCAAGCACTCATCCATCAGGTCCAGGAAGTACCCGGCGATGCGCGTGGCGTGTTTCTTCGATGCGACGCGGACCACGCAGGCGTATGCGCTGCCCCACAGGTCGATTTGCCGCCCATGCTCGCTGGCCGCCTTGTACATCCCGTAGCTGTCGTCCCAGAAGTCGTCGATGCGCTGCCAGGTCTTCTCCGCCTGCTCGTACCAATCGTGCGCTTCATCATGGTACTCGCAGTCGGCGCACAGTTTCGCGAGGGTCTGGCAGGCCTCCCAGTACAGCATGGTTGAGAAGAACACGTTGCCCGTCTTCGCCACGCAGTCCGTGAAGCCATAGGAGGCGTGAGGGCGGTTCGGGTCCACGGATACCAGCCTGTCATGGGTCAGTGGCACGGTCGCCATCGCCTTGTACAGGGCCGCCCGGCGATCCAGGAACGCGTCATAGTCACGCGTCAGCTTGGTGTACGCCGCGACGGTCTTGACCATGAATGGCGCATTGTCCGTGGGCGGTATCGCGCCGATTGGGTCATCCACCGGACCGGCGCAGTATACTGCCAGCCCGTCGCCCTGCACGCGATCGGGGATGACGCCGTCCTCGCGCTGTGCGGCGAGCAAGTAGTCGATGGCCGCCAGCGCCTCGTCCCGGTCCATGAGTTGCCCCGCACCTTCGACCATGTAGCAGAAGTCTCGAGTCCACATCCCGTTGTAGTGACCCGACCCGTCCGGGCGGAAGATGACCGTTCCGTCATGGGCGACTTCCCGGCACCCCGCCAGACACTCTTCGGCCTTCCCGAGAAGCACCTCGTAGTGCGCCGGCGGGATGTTCATGCGTTGTAGGAATGCCTTCACCGTTGCTTCTCCTTGCAGTACGCGTCGGCCCGATAGGCCGCGCAAATCTCGCCCGTCGCCACACCCACATCCCAGCTCTCTCTGGTTGCTACGGTCACCCGATCTCCCGCAGCAGCGCCGTGGCCTCATCCTCACTCCCACAATGGGTGCTGATGTACGTCAGGTCGCGGTCAAACTCCCGAACAATCTCCGGCACGAGATCCGGCGGCACACCGAGTACAAAGATGGACTTGCCCGCATCCTGAATCTCGTGGTACATCGGCCACCATCGCCGGTCGTGAACCGCTTCCTTCCCCGCGCCGGGCGTCCACTGTATACCATGCAGCTCAGGAATCTCAAGCAGCGCGGGCAGATGGCAGATCGCGTCCACCCCGTCGAGATGGTAGAAGGGATGATCGACCCGTTGACATTGCGCCCGCAAGTATGGTGCCACGAACTCGCCGAACATCTCCGGTGAGATCATCGCCGACATGTCACATTGTAGTTTACACACTCGGCCCGGCCCCCAAACCGGGAAGGTCACGAACACGGAGCCGTTCTCGGGCA
>JALGSS010000540.1 GCA_029821745.1 Candidatus Zipacnadia bacterium | reverse complement strand
CGTGACGGCCTCCAGATGCAGGGTTCACTGCCGGATGGAGTTTTCGGTATGGACACGGCCCACTTGTGCGAGATCCAGCTGCCTTGGCGGTCGAGGAACTGCACGTCCACCACAGATTTGGCGGCCTTCTGCGGCCGAACCTTCGACGTCTACGGCCCCGGCTCCCGATACGCGCGGATTTCGAAGACGCGCGCCGACTTATCGCCGTTCGTGGCCAGCACGGTCACGCGCAACTTGTCGGTGGTGACCGTCTTGAACGCGTGAATGCGGTGGCGCTGGAAGTTGCCTTCCTCCTTGCATAGCAGCGTCCAGGCGGTGCCGTCCCATGCGGACAGCTCATAGTCGCGCGCACACTGCTCCGCGTCTCCACTGTTGTGGTTTCTCTGGCCCATTTCGGTGTCGAAAGTCAGGTGCACGGCGTTCAGTTCAACCGGCTTGCCGAAGTCGAGTTCGATCCACTGCGGCAGGGGCTGCGCGGGATCGGAGGCCCACATGTTCCAGTCCTCCCGTACAATCCGGGCCTTGCCGTTGATGACGTGTTCCGGCGAGAAATCGCCTGTGTAGCGGAGGCGCGGCTCTGTCGCCAGCGCCAGAATCTTGTGCCTTTCGACGCGCCAAGCGTCAGTCGGCTTGCTGCGCCACAGGCGGCGTGCCCCGGGCGGGGTTTCACCCATCACCCGCCACATCACACCGGACGTGCGCGGCAGCCAGAAGACCGCGAACGGCCCCGACAGCTCCGCACGCAGCGAGAACCTGACAACGCCATTGCCCGAGGGCGGCAACGTGGCGTCGGCTTTCACGACGTCACCGACCGGCGTCAGATCATTGACTCCCGTGACCGACACGGCATGCAACGTGATCGGTACGGGCTCCTTTCGGTTGGATACCAGATGCACGACCGCCGCCGCAACGGGCTGCGGTCCGTGTACGGGGACCAGCACTCCGCGCTCAACGTTTAGCGGAATGCTCCCCTTCAGGCGCCGGGGAACGTTACCGGCCTCGACGTACACCGCAGTACTGGAGGCGCGTACCGGCGCGCCTCGGGCGAGATCCGCCGGATCTTCGTTGACAATGGACGGAATGGTCTGGTCATGCTTCAGCAGCGTCTGCTGGAGCTCGCTGATGTGTTTCTCGTGGATGTCCCGCGGAGTGCAGTCCTTCCGCACACACATCGCGGCGGCGGTGCCCGCCGCCTGGCCAAGGGCAGCCAGCGTGCTCTCGACTCGGACCGTGCCCAGGGCAACATGTGTCACGCTGGCGCAACGCCCGGCGAAGAGGAGGTTCTCGATGTTCTTCGAGTACAAACACCGGTATGGAATGCTGTAAAGCTCGGGCACCGACTTGTTGTTGATCCACGGTCCCTGCTTGCCCGAGAAGATGCCCTCGGGATGATGCAGGTCGATCGGCCAGCCTCCGTACGAAATCCGGTCGGGAAACAGCCGGCCTTCGAGCACGTCGTTCTCAGTGAGGATGTAATCGCCGATCAAGCGACGCGATTCCCGTTTCGCGTTCATGATCGGCACGACGGACAAGGCGTAGTTCCTTGCCTCTTCTTTCATCTCGCTGCGGTTCTTGACGAAGTCCCAGTATCCGAATGTGATGCGGATCAGTTCGTCGCGTGCCTTCTCGGCCTCCCACACATCGTCCACCGAGCCGGGATGCTCCAGCCACCAGGAGCCCATGTGCGCCCAGGGAACGGCTCGACCGAAGTGGTCGGGCATCTTGTGCGCCCAGGATGGTGGCACGTAGCGCGTCGGCTTACCGGTGTCAGCGGCCCGGAATCCCAGGGCGAAGCCTTCCGGGGGGTCGCCCATCAGGCATCCGCTCATGGTGATGTCGTCTGCCTTCTCGGGCGCCAGCGACTCGTTGTGCTTGTTGCGTGCCTCTCGGCCCAAGCGGTATTCGGCCTTCGCGTAGTAGCCGACCCATCCATCACCCGTGGTATCGATGAACAGCTTCGCCCGGTACTCCGATATTTCGCCCGTGAGCGTGTCCACCGCCCGCACGGCGGCAATGCGCTTGCCGTCGTTCATGGCCGTGTCGAAAACGTGGCGGTTCAGAAAGACGGTCAGGTTTTGCTGCTCGCGGATCAGCTCGGCGAACGCATCGCCGTAGTAGCGCAGACCGAGGTGTGCCTTGACCCGGCCGGTTTCTTCCGAGATGCCGGTCTCACGGGCATTGACGTGGCCAATGGCCGCACCGTTCATCGGTACGCCGCACTCGTGGCTGGCATTGCCGCCCAAAACAGGCCTGTTCTGGATCAGCGCAGTACGCGCTCCGAGGCGCGCGGCCGCCAGCGCCGCCGGGCAACCCGCCGGGCCGGCGCCGACGACGATCACGTCGAACTCGCCGGCCGGTTCCGGTTTCAGCGACAGCCCGGTCAGGCGCGCACGCTCCTTGACGACGCCTTCGCGGTCGGCGGGCGGGGCATAGTCCATATCCGAAGTGAGTACAATCGCATCGCAGCGGCCGAAGTAGCCCGTTAGGTCATGCAGCGCGAGGACGGCTTCGCCTTTCGCCAGCTCGACTTCCCCGCCGGATTCCCACAGCCACTCGTCCGAACCGGCCGCGCCGAATACATGTGGCAGCGCCTTTCCGTTGATCCACACCTCAAATCTGCCCGGCGAGTGTCCGGGAATCCAGTTGCGGGCCCGCACCCAAACGCGGTACCGCCCGGTTCGCGAAACTGCCACCGGTGTGACGGCGTCCGCGACGGGTTGGCCGATGCCGTTGGCGATGAGATAGGCCGACCCCATGAGGTAAACGAATTGAGTGTCAAGCATCCAGCCGCCGTAGTCCTTGAAATCCTCGGCATCGATCCACAGGTATCCGTCCTCGATCATCACGGGCTCCTTGAATGGCTTGCGGAACGTACGGGTTGCAGCCGCGTCGGGAATCCCCCTCCGCGGCTTGCCCGCTCCGTCAGCTTCCTGGCACGTGAGTATCGCTGCCGCGCTGAACAGCACGACCCCGCAGAATGCCAAGCCTGACCTCATGAAGCGCATAGGCGATAGAGCCAATAGGAGTGTGCTTCTTCGGAGGCGTCGGAGAGCACGTCCTTCAGACTACCTGAAGCTCCGGATTCTTGAATGAATTATACGAGAACTCCGGCTCTGGATCAATATTTGAGCCAGGAGGGACACGCGCGATGGCCACGGCAGGCCGTAATGCGGGGATGGCGGCAGCACACCCCTATCGGGCGCGTGTTCTGAGCAGACCGACCCCGCCACTCGTACTGCCGAAGCTCTGCCAGGTAACCCGGGCGGGCCCGCCCTCTCGCCAAGCCCCAATGGTACCTTCTCCTCCCAGGGTGTACGGGTTCAGAACATTTGGCACACAATGAAGCTCAGATTAGGGCAGAGGTTCGGCTTCCTCGCCCAGGCTAACAGCCTTCCTTCTAGCCAACATTTGGCTTTCAGCTTCCGCCTCGCTTCCAGGATCCCCTCCCTTCTCCAGAAGTGTACATCATCCGGGGTCAAATTGCCCAGCGCCTGTGCGCTCAGAGCCTCAAACCTGTTCTTGCCAAAACGGTCTCGCCCCGATTCGAACCCGCGACCTTCTGGCCACTCGGACGTTCGGCTGTGGCGGAACGCATAATAACCATAATAACAGTGACATCATAATAACAGTGACATAATACTCTATTTGTACTGCGTCGTTTGCCTCTTGCCCATCCGCGTTTTCTTGGGGCGAGGGGTCTCCCACCGCCATTCGGGACAGTCACCTATTATTGTGCTCGCGGAAAGTCAAGATTCAAGACCTGACCCCATTCTCCGGTGACCCCATTCTCCGGAGCTCTGACCGCGCAGTGTCAAGAATTAAGTATGGTGTCCCCAATGGCTCCCCAACC
>JALGSS010000539.1 GCA_029821745.1 Candidatus Zipacnadia bacterium | reverse complement strand
GTGGAGTTCGCGGACAAGCAGGGAAAGTGGTTCGCGGGCGGCTCCTACGCTACAGGCGTCTTCGGAGACCGCGACTGGTTCCACGTGCAGAGCAGGCCCGCGCGTGCGCCCAAGGGTGCGGGCTTCGCGATCATCTACCTGAGCCTGCGGGCACACGGGACGGCGTGGTTCGACGACGTGCAGATGCGCCAGGTGACCCACGGCGTGGTGCGTCTCTCCCCTACTCCCGGCGACCCCGTGCGCGACAATACGCCCACTTTCACCTGGGCCGGCCGCATGAAATCCCCGGCGATGCTGGAGCTGTCGCAATCGGACCAGTTCCCCGCAGGCGAGACCGTGCGCGCCGAGAACCTGCAGGATGCGATGGGGACGATCCGCGAGCCGCTCGCGCCCGGCAAGTGGTACTGGCGGCTGCACGTTCCGGACATGCACTACACCACCGACGCGTGGGACTTCATGCAGACGGCGTCGCTGGATGAGGACTGCACGGAGCCGGAGATCGCCGGGGAGCACAAGTTCCTCGAGCGCCCCGATGAGGCCGTGCGGCTGACATACTCGGATAACGTCGGCGTCGAGAAGGTCACACTGAGCGTGAACGGGCAGGATGTCACTGAGGACGCGACCATCGGCAAGACCGAGGCGACCTACGCGCCCGAGAATGGCTGGACCGAAGGCCTCCACAAGATCCTGCTGCGCGCGGAGGACGCCGCCGGGAACGCCTCGGAGCGCAAGGTCTTCTTCACCTACGCGAAGCCGATGCCGAAGATCGTGTGGCAGGAGACCGGAGGCGTTGAGATCGACGGCGAGCGCCGGTTCCTCTTCGGCATGTACGGCGCACGGATCGAAGACATGCCCCGGATTGCGGCAGGCGGGTTCGACTTCGTGCACAACTACTCCTGGGACGGAACGGGCAGCAATGAGACGGCCATCGAGTACCTCGACGAGGCCCAGAAGAACGGGATGCAGGCCTTCATCGGTTTCAACCGCAAGCGCCTCATGGCCGGCGACGAGGAGTTCGTCGCCGAGCGTATCGGCGCACTGATGAGCCACCCCGGCCTGTTCGCCTGGTACCTGTTCGACGAGCCGGATCTCACCTTCCAGTATGTCTCCCCCGCGTGGCTCACACGCTTCTACAAGCTGATCAAGAAGCTGGACCCTTACCACCCGGTCGTCGTGACCTGCGCGAGTGACGACGCCGTGGCGAAGTATCGCGACAGCTTCGACGTTCACTGGACGCAGGTGTACGGCAGCACGAATCGCGTGGCGCGGCGGCTCCCGAAGCACCGCGCCGACCTGAAGCCGAACTGGCCGCTGATGGCGATCTGCCACTCCTACGACCGGGCTCTGAGTGGCCAGAGAGCCGGCAATAAGCCCTATGACATCGCCGACTTCCAGCCGGACGCGCGCCTCCTGCGGGCCAATGCGTTCATGGCCATCACCAAGAATAGCAGCGGCATGGCGTGGTGGTGGTGGGGACAGGGCAGCACGCGGGCTGTAACAGTGGCCGACGCACCAGCCCCGTGGGCAGGGCTTCAGCAGACGGTCGCGGACATCAAGACCCTCGAGCCCTTGCTGACCGCCAACGGACAGATACACACCTGGGTCGAGACTCCCGAGGAGGGAGTCGAAGTGCACTTCTGGGAGAAGCAGATCGGCCGGCGCACGCTTATCATCGCCGTGAACCGCGACGACCGGGCGGTCGACGTAACCCTCCGGCCGAAGAACTTGCCCGCCGACTGCGAACTGACGCGGGTGTTCGAGGAGGGCGCCATCGACGTCGCCAACGGCAAGGCAATAGACCACTTCGAGGGCCTCGCCGTCCACGTGTACCAGCACGGCGGATGAACGACACGGAGAACGGCAGGATAACAGACACGAAAAACGGCAGGATAACAGACACGAAAAACGACACGATAAGAGACACGAGAAACGACAGGACGAACGGCACGAGGAACGTCGAGGGCAACGGCAAGGCGAACCGCAAGGGCAACGACGAGACGAACGGCGGGGTCACCAGCGTCGGAACGATGCGAGGAGTGAGTGCAGTGGGCAAGCGGAGTTGGCGGAAACAATCGATTGCTGGAGTCGTGGCGGCGCTTCTGCCGATGATCGTCCTCGGACCGGCTTTCGCCCAAGAAGGTCAGCAGACCGTCGGTCTATCATTGGGCGCGGAGGCGACGCGCTCCCTCCAACACTACAAGGGCCATGAGACCCAGACCCTCCACGAGCGCACCGCAGCATTCGGCCTCGGGGAGCACGGCTACTCAATCTCCTACAAGGCCGGGTATGACGACGCGCACCCGGGCGAGGCGTTCCCGCTCGAGGGATACATCGGAATGCCCCGGCCCACCAACTGCAACTGGTACCACAGCGGCTTCCTGTTCGTGCGCATCGACGGGCAGGAAGTGGGCAACACGGCGCTAAGCACTATGACCGTGTCGGAGCGCGATACCCGAGGCATCCTCGATCTCGTGTGGCATATCCCGCAGGCGGACGTGCGAGTGCGCTTCCTCGGGCTCCCCAACCGCGACTACCTACTGTGCGAGATCGCTATCGACCCCAGACAGCCCCTGAAGTCGGTCTCAGTAGGTCTCCGCTGCTACCCGAGCTTCTTCACCTCCCACCACAAGCGCGTTGGCGCGAGGATCATCCAGACTCCGTCTACGCTGATCGCCGAGGGCGAGAGGGCGACGGTTCCCACCGCCGACAATTGGTGGGCGCTGTACGCCGACAAGGTGTTCGATGTGGGCATCGGCGAAGGTCAGGGCCCGTGCGCAATGCTCCTGCCCCCGGACGAGGCGTCGGAGATCCGCTTCGCGCCGGGCGGCTATGCAGTCGATACGGCGATCACCTACTCTCCCGAGACGCGGCGCATGCACTTCGCGTTCTGGGACCTGAAAGGGAAGACGAACGCCGAAGCGCTGGCGCGAGTACGCGAGGCCGCCGAGGGTGTGAAGGCGGAGTTGGCAGCCATGGACTTCACGCCTCAAGCCGTCACGGGATTCGACGTGGAGAGCGTCCGCGCCGATGTGCAGCGCGCCCTCCAGTCGGAGGCGGCACGCGAGGCACTGGGTGAGAAGATCGCTGAGATCAAGACGTGGCTGGACGAGTACGCCCCGGCACTCGAGGCGCCCACGGGGGCAGCGTCGATCGCCGCCGAGGAGAAGCTCCTCGCATCGGTCAGCCGGTACTATGGCTTCACGTGGGAATTGAAGCTGGCGGAGCTTCTGGCGGAGCTATAGGGCCGCCGCAGTGCCGTCACACCGCAGGAATCAAGGCGCGCGCGGGGAAGTGCTGGGCATGAGGGGTTGTGTTGAAGAAAAGCAATCATGGGCACGGGGGTGTCACGATGTGTGTGACGGGGCCCCGTGCAAGGCGTCTCACTGGCCCTGTGGGGGCCGCCGTGACACCCCACGGCCATGCGTCATTCGTTTTTCAACACAACCGAGGCCACGCACCCATACGGACGCTCTGGAGGGAACCTGATGCGAAAGACGATCCGGTCTGCAGTGGCAGCAGCGATTACTATGGCGCTGTGCGTGCCGGGCGCGTTCAGCCAGGACATGGCGGAGTTGGAGGTCGACCACGCGCTGACCTTCGACTTCCCCACTCCACACACGGACTGGGCGCAGCCCTATGCCCTCGGCAAGACGCGCGTTCTGTTCTTCACGGACGGCCGCGGCACCAACCCGAGGGAGTGCGTGGAGCTGATGCAGCGCTTCGATATCGAGGCAGAGGCGGTGTTCTGGGCCAGGATCGTTGATTCATCTACCACACACTGGCACGGGGGCGAAGTCGGCGAGCGGCGCATGCTCAACCTGCTCAAGCAGGACTGGGACTGCTTCGTGTTT
>JALGSS010000538.1 GCA_029821745.1 Candidatus Zipacnadia bacterium | reverse complement strand
CGGCAAAAGGAGTTCAACCGTGCAGGCGATCTTCACATGTGATGACGCGGGGGCATCCACTGCGCCACGGGCCCTGGAAGCCTTCGATGCGGTCGTGGACTGGCTCGGGTCGGTCGGACTCGAGGGCACGTTCTTCTGGGTGCCCAAGCCCGGGGAGCATCCCGAGGTGCACTACGAGACGTGGGCCGCCCATCTCGACGCGGCCCTTGCCGCGGGCCACGAGTTCCAGCTTCACGGGCTGACGCATGGCACTTGCCTCGAGTTCGGGCTGACACAGGAGAGTACGCGCCCGTCGAATCCCGCCCCCTTTGAAGACTACGAGGCCCGCCCGGACTACTTCCGGCGCGAGCACTCGGTGGAGAACCTGACGGCGAAGCTGCGGGAGGCGAGGGACATCTACGAGTGCGCCTTCCACGCCCCGCCGCTCGTGTTCCGGGCCCCCTGTTTCGGAATGTGCGCGAATGCCTACGCGGCTCTCCACGCCGTGGGCATCTATCACTCATCCAGCCGTGGCCTAGACCCGACGGCCACGGCGTATACCATCACCAAGGACCCGTCGAAGCGTCGCTGGGCGCCCGATTACCCCTGCCACCCGTGGGTTGAGCCGCCGGGGGTCACAGAGTACGTCTGCTTTGAGGACCTGACCCTCAGCGGCGTGCCCTCGGAGGAGTACGACGACCGCCTGGACCTGTACAAGAGCGAACTGGAGCACTTCCTCGCGGAGGCGACGCAGAAGACCGTGCTTGTGTTCGGGACGCATTTCAGCGCGATGTATGCGACGTGGGAGAACACCTGCCGCCTGCTGGAGGAACTCTTCGACTGGCTCTCCGGCTGCGGCGTGACCGAGTGGCTGACCTTCGCGGACCACGTATCGCCGTGAACCCTCCTGACTCCGTCGCCGGGGCGTGGGCTGGAGGAACGCGGCCCATGCTCGGCGAACTGTATTCGTAATGATATTCCGCCAGTTCACCCGGCGATTGCCGAAGGGCCTGCGCAACACCGTGTACCCCTGGTGGCGCGTGCTGCGCATCGCGTACCTTCGGTTCTGCTTCAGCGGCGCTATCTTCATGGCGGCGGCGATCGCGTTCTACTCCCTGATCTGCCTGGGCCCCCTGGGTATCTTGCTGGCGGCGGCACTCCAGGCGCTGTCAGGCCCAGGCAGCGATGTCTACCACCGCATCCAGGCGGGGGTCAACGACCTCGGGGCCGAGACCGCGGGACGGATCATGCCCCAGGTGGACGGCTTGCTGGCCAACCCCGACGCCCACATCGCCAGTATCGTGAGTCTTGTCGCCATCATCTGGGCAGGCCTGCGCCTGTTTGAGACGGTGGAGCGCAGCCTCACGGAGATCTGGCCGGGCAAAATCCTGCGCGGGTTCCTGACCCGGAAGCTCGTCGCGCTGAACACGATGCTGGTGTCCGGTCTGCTTCTCGCGGGCTTCCTGTTGTTCAATGCCTACTTCGCGGCCATTCGATCCTGGCTGGGGCAGTTCCCCGAGATCGACCTCTCCCTCGTGGATCAGGCCCGCCCCCGGTTCCTTCTGGCCTACCAGTTCGCGATGTCCTGCGTGGCGTTCGCGCTCCTGTACAAGTTCATGCCCGTGCAGCGCGTGCCGTGGAAGGTCGTCCTCGCGGGCGCGCTCTTCGCGGGGACTATCTGGCTGGGGGCCTCGCAGGTATTTACCTTCATGATCGGTCGCTCCCAGCAGTACGGTTCGATCTACGGCGGGCTGGCCGGGGTCGTGGTGTTCTCGTTCTGGGCGTTCATCGGCAGCCAGGCGCTTCTCGTCGGGGCCCATTTCGCCGTCGCGTATGAGCACGTGTTCCTTAGACGCCACGCGCGTGGCGAGGATGACACCCTCATCGGCCTCGCACAGCGTCTTGCCGAGAAGCAGTGGGCAGGGACGGGCAGCTACCCGATCGGGGCCGCCTGCGAGACGCAGCCAGACTCTTCCGTGGACGACAATGCTTGCGAGGCGGGAAACATGGGATCGCGCCACATCAACGGAGTGATCATCGCGGGCGGCCGGATTCCCAAGGAGTTTGCCCAGGCGGTCGGGACTGATAGCAAGGGGCTGATCGATGTCCTGGGCAGGCCCTGCATTGACTATGTCATCGACGCGATGCGCGGCGTGCCGGGGATGGACAGGCTCGTGATCGTCGGGCCGACAGAGCTCTACGCCGAGCATCCTGTGGCCGCGAAAGTGGATGCGGTCATTGAGGAAGGCGAGGGAATCACCGGGAACCTCGTGAACGCGATTGAGGCGCTCGGGGAGGAGACGCCGATCCTGATGGCAGTCTCCGACACGCCGCTTCTGACCTCCGCCGCCTTGCAGGACTTCCTCGCTCAGTGCCCCCAGGACTCGGACCTGTGCTATCCGGTCACGCGGCGCGAGGCCACGGAGGAGCTGTTCGGCACGCGCGGCTGGGTATTCCTCCCCCTGAAAGAGGGGTGGATCACCCACACCTGCAACGTGTTTTTCAAGCCCGATGTGGTGACCCGCAACCTGCCCTTCATCGAGGGGTTCATCGCCAAGCGGCGCAACCAGTGGACGGCTGCGGCGACCGTCGGCATCGGGTTCCTGCTCAGGTTCTTCCTGAGTTGGCGACTGGCGCCCCTGCGCTACAGCATGCGGCAGATTGGCCGCAGGATCAAGCGCATTACCGGCGCGCGGAACTGTACGGGCGTGATCCTGGACCACCCGGAAATGGCCCTCGATATCGACAAGCCGACGGATGTACCCTTCGTGGAAGACTACTTGCGCGCGAAGCAGCCGAAAGATGAGGACGGCGGGCAGTAGCTCACACGCGCAGCGACCACACCGGGATGTTCACTCCGTCCCTGCCGCTTCCTCTTGCTTGTCCATGACCACTCGGAAGCCGATGGCGTCCTGTCCCTGGGCCGGATCGCTCATTGAGCGACGAGTCAGCAGACAGCCCTGGGCGTCGTCGGCGAAGGACCCTCCTCGAACGACGCGCATGGTGAGTGCGTCCGCGTCTGCTCCCTCCGCTGCGGGCTGTGGGCCCTGGGGGTCATCCAGCGCGGACTCCTTGTAGTATTCGGCGGAATACCAGTCGGCGCACCACTCCGCGACGTTCCCTGACATGTCAAAGGTCAGGAACCACCCCGGCTTCTGGTCCGGTCTCCCAACCGCCAGGGTCATCGCCGGGGCCGCGCCCTGGTTATCGCGGTTGCAGCAGGCCTTCGCATCCCAGGTGTCACCCCACGGGTAGGAGCGGCCCATCGGTCCCCGCGCGGCCCACTCCCATTCCGCCTCAGTGGGGAGCCGCATCCCGTAGAACCCGGCGTAGGCGCTCGCACCGTACCAACTCACCTGCCGGACCGGCCGGCCGGCGAACCCGTCGGCAACGGTCCATGTGCCGTCAACCTTGCTTACGCCCGACTGCTCGCCGGGAAGGATGCTGTGGCCTTCGCCGTCGGCGTCCTTGCCATACGCGTTCAGGAACGCGGCGTATTGTTCCGTGGTCACTTCGCCGCGGCCCATCCAGAAGTCGCGAGTGATGCGCACGCGGTGAAGAGGGCCGTCGCGCTCGGGGTTGTCGGCGGAGCCCATGACGAACTGTCCCTGGGCCACGAGAGCCATCGCGCTCCCGTCCTTCGGGTTCGTCCACAGCCACTTATCAATGTCGGCGATCGACAACGAGACAGATCGTCAGGCGCTTCATCGTGTACCCTCCTCCGAAATCCCCCCCCCATCCACGGTACGCCAGGCGTCTTAGATCATTGTACCCACGTACAGTCGACCAACGCATCCATGTCATCATCGGACCCATGGGAGCCGCCTGTCGCGGTGTCATGCTGGCCGTGGTCGGCGTTGATGATGACCCGATACCCGAGGGTCAGCAGTTCGGGAACCATCCGGCTCAGGCGCTCATCCATCTCCCGCACCCCAGGCGTGACCTCCGGCGACGACGGCCCGAACTGGTGGAAGATCTTGTCGGTATTGCCGATCTGCACGATCAGATACTGAGGCAGCTCGTCGCGGGCGATCTGCATCGCCAGGGCTTCCACGTCAGCGTCATCATTGCTGTCGGCGCGGCCCCAGATGTCGGCGTAACGCCCCAGCAGCTCCGAGCCCGTCCAGCCGGGCTGTCCCACGCCAGCGTCTCGCACTGCATCTCATCGCTGAACGCGCCGATCCCGTGCACCGACTTGTCGGCCCCGGCGATCATCGTGGCGAAGTTGACCGGCGTGATGGTCGGCATGACGGCTCTCAAGCGCACGGAGTTCTGGTCATGCAGCCCGCTCAGGAAGGGCATGTGGTCGCGGCACTGGGCGAACGGGAATGTCCCCAGCGCGTCCGGGCACAGTTGAGCGAGGCGTTCGGCGGGCTTCAGGGCTTCGACAATTTCCGAGATCGGCTGCCCCGTGGCCTGTGCGGGAGTGGGAAGTGCGAGAATGGCTGCGACGGTGGGTGCGAGGCAGGTCATCGAGCACTCGTTGTCCATGGGTTCAGGCTCCTGGTCTGATTGGGTGTCGGTTGTCGGCGTGTCTGCCGTTTGAGGGCGAGGCGATCAGCCTCGTCGCATCTGTGTCACCTGCGCGTCTGCGGCGGCGACGATCCGCGCAACTTGCTCCTTCTGCTCGCCGCTCAGCGGGCATTTGTTCGGGGCCTCGGCGAGAACCCGCTGGGCTTTGAGTCTGGCGTTGTCCACCATCGTGGTCGGGTCGGCGTCCCATGCCATCGGCACGCGCCGGTCCATCAGCTCCGGCGCCCACAACTCCTCCCGGTGATACGCAGCCGTATGGTCTGTGGCAAGATAGTACGCGCCTGTCGGGGCGATTTCGCAGATCAGGTCCTCGGCGAGGCGGCCTTCGTCCACCTGAATCCCCTTCAGCAAGTGCTCGAAGTGCTGCATCATCTCGATGTCCAGGAGCAACTGCACCGGGCTGCCGACGTCTGCGAAAGCGAGGGTACCCAGGGAGCCGAAGTTGCGCACGCCGCCGCAGACGGCCCACATGGTGTCCAGCGCCTTCTCCATCATCGACTGAGCCCCGGGGGTCTTTGCGGCCGTGGACGGACCCCCGACGGATACGTACGCTCCGCCGAATACATGCGCTCCCATCTGCGCGCACCCGTTGCGCAGCAGTTGGACATCCGGCCCCGTCTGGGTGTGGATCCCCGTGCGCATGTCGAAAGTCAGTGCGCCTGCGCAGTACCCGCAGAGCCTGTCGTCGAGGGCCAGGCTGATGACGTTGCAGCCG
>JALGSS010000537.1 GCA_029821745.1 Candidatus Zipacnadia bacterium | reverse complement strand
GCGAAGCAGTAGGTGATGCCGTGTTCGCGGCAGGCGCGGATGATCCGGGCGTAGGCGTTCTTCTTCTCCTCCGGGATCGGCTTCCACCACTCGTTGACCCAGTGTGGCCGCAGGTCGAACATAGACCCGTAGCAGTTCATCAGGAAGTTCATCTTGTACTCGGCCAGGTGGGGGATCTCCGCCAGGTACTGCTCCGGTTTCCACAGCCACCCTTTGGTACCGCGGATTGCGAAACCGGGCTCAGTGTGCCCGGCAGGGAGCGGTCTGGGCAGGGCACGGAGCTTGCGCGGGAGCTTGACCCTCAACTCACCCGTGACGGCCTGATCCGGCGGCGGCTCGTAGTTCGCATCGGCCAGAACACACTGTGCCACCATGAACCACGGCGGCATCCCGAGGGTGCCCTTCCGCTCCAGGCTGCGCACCAGCAGTTCATTGGCGCCGACGCGGAGGGCTCTGCGCGGAACGCGGAAGCGGCGTGTCTGCCACACCGGGGCGTCTGTGAAGCCGCTCGGGCCACGGGCGATCAGCTTCCTGTTGAGCCTGATCTCGATCTCGCACTGCGACACGTAGTCGTCGTCGCAGGCGGTCACGTACAGGTACATCGGCTCCTTGGGCACTTGCGGCAGCTCGAAGTTCGCGCGCATGATCGAGCGCTCGCGGGTCGGGCGCGCGTAGATGAGGTTGACGTCATCGACCCCATGGTGGTGCGAGCCGTAGACCTCATTGGCCCCGCCTTCGAAGTCCGTGCCCTTGAGCGTAACAAGCCCGGGATCGTCGGCTGCCAACGATGCGGCGAGAAGCGTCAGGAGGATGGTTGCGCACGCGATCCAGCGATGTGGGCGAGGCATGTTGGCTCTCCGGTGGGTGGTGTATTGTCAGGGCCGTCGGGCGCGGTCTGCCGATGAGTAAAACACTTCGCTTCCGGGGTCGACGAGGCCTTCCTGACACCGGGCGGAGCAGCGGTTCTGTTGAAGAAGGGCAACCATGGGCATTGGGTTTCGCGTCGTGCGCGAGGAGCCCCGTGCAATGCGTCTCACAGGTCCCGTGGGGCCCCGTCACACACACCGTGACACCCCACGGCCATGTGCTATCTGTTTGTCGACGCAACCCAGCTCTCGACCCCCTTGCGGGAGGTATTGCGCGAGTGGACGGCTAAGCCTACGTCTGAGCAGTTTCCGGAGTCGTTAGCGATGGGAGAGAGCCGCTATGAAGTACCGAACACTCGGCCGCTGCGGCGTCAAAGTCTCTGAGTTGTGCCTCGGGACCATGATGTTCGGCGATCCGACGCCCGAGGCGGAATCCAGGGAGATCATCGACACTGCGCTTGCGGCAGGGGTAAATTTCCTGGACACTGCGGACAAGTACAATGCGGGGCTATCGGAGGAGGTCGTGGGCAGGGCGATCCGTCGCTGCAGGGACGATATCGTCCTCGCCACCAAGGTCACCTTGCCCATGGGCGACGGACCGAACGACCGGGGTTCGGGTCGGAAGCACATCCGCGTCGGCGTCGAGGCGAGTCTGAAGCGTCTGGGGACGGACTACATTGACCTGTACTACCTGCATACTCCCGATCCTGAGACGCCGCTGGAGGAGACTCTTGGGGCGCTCGACGATCTCGTGAGCGCGGGAAAGGTTCTGTACGTGGGATGCTCGAACTTCTGGGCGTGGCAGGTTACCCGCGCTCTTGGTGTCCAGGCACTACACGGGTGGGGTCCTTTTGTGGCCATCCAGCCTCTCTACAACATGGCGAACCGTGATGTGGAGGTGGAACTGCTGCCGATGGCGGCAGAACTCGGGCTCGGGGTCGTCACATACAGCCCCCTGGCGCGGGGTGTGCTGACGGGGAAGTACAAGGCCGGGGGGAAGCCACCGGCCGACTCTCGCGCGGCGCGTGGGAATGTGCGTCTGCTTCAGACGGAGTACCGGGAGGCCAACTTCGAACTCGCGGAGAGGCTGGGGGGCATCGCGTCGGAAGCCGGCTGCACGCGCTCGCAACTCGCCGTCGCCTGGGTCATGGCGAACCCGCTGGTGACCGCGCCGATTATTGGCCCGCGCACGATGGGTCAGCTTCAGGACAATCTAGCGGCGCTCGAGGTGGAGATCACGGCGGAGATTGAGGCGGCGATCGACGAACTCGTCCCACCTGGGGAGCATGCGGGCCGCGGCTTCCGGGATCCATCGTTTCCGGTGAAGGGAAGACCGACTCAAGCCTAGATCCAACAGACTACACGAACGGTGCCCAGAAGCCCAGCCTTCTACCGAGCCTCGCGCTGTTGTTTCTGTCGTTTGCCTTGCGCTTTCCTCCTGTCGTTCCTCTTGTCGTTTTTCGTGTCGTTTCTCGTGTCGTTTCTCGTGCCGTTTCTCGTGCCGTTTCTCGTGTCGTTTTTCCTGCCGCCTCTCGTGCCGTTTCTCGTGCCGTTTTTCCTGCCGTTTCTCGTGTCGTTTTTCCTGCCGTCTCTCCTGTCGTTCCTCCTGTCGTTACCCGCCGGCTCGGGCCACGGCTATCCATGAGGTGCCGAGGCGCTTCTCGCCGATGTATGCCCCGACGCGGTAGTAGAAGGCGTCGCCTGTGGCCACGTCGGTGTCATCGTGGCGGGCGGTATTGGTGACCGTGGTAATCAGATTCTGCGGCCCGGGCTGGAAGTCCTGTGTGGTGCCGCGGTACACGCGATATGAGACCTCGCCCGCGGCCTCGCCGTGGTACTCGTCCCACTGCACCCTAATGCCAGGTGTGTCGGTATCGGGTATGCCCCCGGAGGCCCGCAGGCCGCTGGGGAAGGGCACGGTGAAGTACGTGCCGCGCAAGATCTGGTTGGTCTGGTAGTAGCTGCAGAGGATCGAGCCGTCGGCGGTCTGGATCATGCACGGGTAGGCCCCCCCGGAGACCCACATCGGTTCTCCCCAGGTTGCGCCGCCGTTCTGGCTGAAGGCGAGGTAGATGCCGCCCTTGCCGGCGTGCTTGCCCCAACGGTCGTGGTAAGCGATGACCACGGTGCCTTCGGGTGGGCCATCGGATGTGTAGAGCATGCATGGGCAGAGGCCGGTGAGTTGGCTGGGCCCGACAGTCCACGTGCGGCCCTCGTCCGTGGATACGCCTCTATAGAGGGGGAACGCATCATACTGAGTGCGGGACATGGTGAGCAGCTTGCCATCGGGAAGCTGGACGATGTCGGTTTCATTGAGCCGCGCGGGGCCGTCGTCAGGGTCGGCGTCTTCACCAATCAGGTGGTAGTCCGACCAGGTCTCGCCGTCGTCGTCGGAGACCAGGAAGCCGGCCTCGTGGCGGAAGCTGCCGACCTCGACTGCTCCGTACGTGTTGAGCAACTGGCGGCCATCTCGCAGGGGCACAATGCCGCCGAAGGACGCGGCCGAGGCGAAAGGCGTTTTCACCTCTCGAATCTCCCAGGTCTTGCCATCATCCGCGGTGACGGCGAGATTCAGCTTGCCCCAGTTGTCGCCCTTGGCCCGCTCCTCGAAGTCGGCGTTGAGGATGTAGAAGGGCTGCATGATCTTGCCGGACTTGCTGCGATGGCCCTTGCCGCAGCATGCTTCCTGGCGGGTCGTGCCGTCCTTGTAGATCAGGTTCTCCGTGCCCGGCCACGTGCGGCCCTTGTCGGTCGAGCGCGTCCATACGATGGTCTCGTCGCGCACGGTCCACGGGCTGCCTTCCGCATCCACGGAGCCCACCTTGTACGTGCAGAAGACCTCGCCGTCGGGCATCAGCGTGAGGCCCCCGTACATCGCGTATCGCCCCTCGGGGGCCTCGCGGATAATGACGTGCTCCATATCTGCATCGACGTGTGGCGCCATGACTGTCTCCTCAATGTTTGCTGCTGAGATCGAGAGTTCGCCCTGGCGCACTTCGAGGGAGAATTCGGTCAGCGTTTTCTCGATGACCAGGCCGTACGCGCCCTTGGCCTCCCACGGCTTGCCGGTGCTCTGCCATGTGTTGTCGGTCCAGCGGCTGCCGGTCCAGCAGTGATACTCACCGGCGGGGTCGAAGTACCACAGGTAGATGAAGCGCTTGTCCCGCCACTCATGGAAGCAGACGCTACATTTCATGAGCGCGTTCATCGATGAGTTGTCGCCGCCGAATCGGGCGGCCCCATCGAAGATCCCGAGTGAGCATCCAGCCCGGCGGATGTCGATGGACTCAATATCCAGCGTCACGCGGTAGGCCATCGGCAACGCTGCGCTGGTCTGTGCGAAAGCCAGGTCCCTGGAGTGGCGGGAACTGAAATGGAAGCCTCTTGAGGGGGAGAGGCGCACTTCGCCTGAGCCGCGCGCGACGCCGAAGAAGGTCCGGAAATCCGGGTGGATATCGTCGGCGACAGAGGATGAGACCCATGCGGCTATCAGCAATGCGACGAGAGTGCGCGCGTTCCGGCAGGCGTCATGTGTTCCCGTCATCGGTGGCTCCCTGTCCGTCGCGTCACTCACTCGCGCCCGCCCCGGAGGCGTGTTTCAGGATGAACTCCACAATCGGCGCCGGGTCCTCCAGGCTATGAGGGTGATGGCCCACGCCCGCTCGTCGGCATCCCCATAGACGTGCAGCAGGGGGATCTTCGCGTCTGCCAGAGGCGCCAGGTTGTCTATCGGGTTCTTGTCATAGGCCAGTGCCTCGGCCTCCGACGCGAAGTGGTAGTCCTGGATGAGCTTGGCCCAATCCGACGGGGCACCCGTGCCTGTGCCCTTACCGGCGGGCCAGCTCTTGAAGTCACATACGGGCGCGTCGCCGTAGATACAGCCAACGTTGTCCGGGTGCGCCGCCGCCCAGTTGTAGCAATACAGGCAGCCCGTAGGTCTCGGTCAATTCCCGGTAGAACACGTCCCAGTGGGCCATGGCATCCGGGCAGCCGAAGGTATTGCCTACCTGGATGTAGGCGAGGTGGAGACCCCGGGCGAGAAGCGCCAGGTCGGCCTCCGGGCGGTGGTCGAAGAACTCGGCTCGCCATATCCACGGGTTGCCCGGCGCGGGCGCCTTGGGCGTCACAACCAGACATGGCACGCCGTCGCACGTGAAGTCATATCGATCAAAGCCCCGGTACTCGGTCCTGGTCCCCGGAAAGCGGGGAATGGGCACGTCGTCGTCGGCCTCTGCGGTTGCCACCAGCCGCAGGTCCAGGCGCATCGGCCCGGCGAGCCCCCGGATGCGCACTTCGAGCTCTGCCGCCTGGTCCGTCGCTTCCGCAACCGGCAGGCCCTCCGGCAGGCCAGGGCGCGTGTGCCCAATGTCCGTCAGCCACGCGTGAGTCAGCAGGGCCTGGCGCTCACGGATCAGTCCGAGGATTTCGGGGCCGTTCTGGTTGGTGGACAACTGCGGGTAGCGAACCAAATTGATCCCCGCGGCGAGTTCTTCCCGGGTCACAACACCGACGAGTGTGTCTCGCTCGTAGAGCCGGAACTCGTCGGCGGACAGCCCCTTCACGATGAGGACGTGACGGTTGAAGCGCTCTATGACGCTCTCGAAATCCACGGACTTCGGGTCCCAGCGCGCGTCCATGGGCAGAGGCTGTTTCGTTGACCAACTGAAGCTCACGATATCATTGTCAACCGCCAGACCGCTGATGTGGCCCTTGACCACGGACCCGGCTTCCACATCGATTTCGGCGGTGTCTACCAGCGCCGGCGGCTGATAGTGTGTCACTATCTGCTGCGCCATCAGCCAGTGCCCGAAGGCGCTCTGATGCACGCCGTCTCGGGCCAGCATGTACTCGGGGTCATCGCGTCGGCGCTCGGACAGGTGCGCGCTCATCGGCCCGTGCAGGTCGATGACGTGCCAGCCGCGCTTGCGCCGCTCGAGCAGCCACGTGCTGTACTTCGCCAGCACGCCATCATAGTCGCGGAAGGTCCCGTGTCCGGGCCACTCACCGTCCACGAGGGGAGTCGTGCGATCCATGATCGGCACCGGATCGAAGGGAGGCGGTGTCAGGAGCACAAAGGGAATGCTGTGGGCGTTGAGCCGCGCCACCAGGTTCTCGATCCCCCTGCGGAAGGACGCGAATCGCTCCTCGCTCAGCGGGAAGTAGATGCCGTCGTTCATCCCATAGCAGGCGAAGACAAGATCGGGATGCGTCGCCTCCAGAGTCCTGTCCAGGCGGTCCGCCACATCCGGTCGGGGGAATGCACCCCCGGCGTGGCCAGGTTCGCTGAGGCCCGAGAGGGTTTCGCTGGGCAGCCCGAGGTTGATCAGTTCCAGCCTCTCAGCCGGTATGCGCGTCATGGCGAAGGCCTCAATATAGTCGATGAACAGTCCGCCATAGGTGATGCTGTCGCCGAGAAACAGTACGCGATACGGGGTCTTCATGGCTTCCTCACGTGGGGCGCACGTTGCCGGGCCGGTTGAGTAGAGCGTCGCCACCAATGCGAGCGCGGCGATGGTGCACAGTCGGGTCCGGTGGTCGTGCTGCGATGTCGTCTTGTGCGTCACGGTTGTTGTCCTCGCTGCCGTTGGGGCCGACGCGGCCATTCCCGCGATCCCGCGGGAGCCGGGAGTGGCCGCCGTGAAAGGGTCTGGGGCCCGGCGACCCGGTTACGGGTCGCCGGGGTTCGGGGTAGAGCCCCGAGCCGTTAGCCGTCCGCCTTCCCCGTTCAGCAGTTCCAGGGCTCGGCGGCGGGCTTCATTGATCGCGAGCGGGTCGCCGGCGTTAGTGAGATTCATGTAGTTGTACACTTCCCGGCTCTGAGCGCCGACTCTTAGGGAGGCCGATTCCTCGGTCCCGAGAATGCTGTCGAGTGCATCCCGCCCCTTGTCGGCGATTACCTGGCTGAACAGGAGCGCGTCGTGCCAACCGTCGCGGTAGCCGCAGTAGACGGGCGATAGGGTAACCTTTCCCGTGTCCTGATCGATCCACATGATCCGCTCGGTCTGGTTCCAGTGGTAGAAGGCCCACAGACCGTACCCCTGGAAGCCATGGTAGAGGGTCATGATCGGGTAACGGTAGCCGCTGTGATAGGGCGCTCGGAAGGGTCGCGAGCCACCGCCGTAGCACCAGACTTCGTCCGTCGGGTCGATGCTGATCAGTGGCTGCCCGTCGGGCGCCTCTCGTCGCACCTTCAGTCTGAGTGTGTAAGTGTGCGCCTCGGGATTGGCGCCGTCGACGGCGCTCACATACAAGTGCTTCTTGAGGCTGCCTCCGGTGATGACGACTCCGCGCTCCTTGTTGCCCCACGGGCTTCCGCCGAGGATCTTGAGGGGCTTGTCGTCTTCCAGCAGCTCGAACTCCTCGATCTGCCCGGGGTCCACGGGCACCACTCCGCCCTCGCCGAAGATCCGCTTGCCCCAGGTGTCGATAGCCCCGCCATTCGTGTAGTGGCCCCAGGCCCCCGGAATCTCGTAGTCTTCTTCGGAGACCTTGTAGCGCTTGTCCCGCAGGGCGAGGAAGTCGTCTTTGAGCGGGAACGCGAGTTGCCACTGGTCGCAGTATGGGTCCATGGTCTCGAGATACGAGGCCGTGCGTGCGATCATCCCTGTAAGTAATCGTCGTGAAGGGCCGCCAACCGGCCTGGCGCACCAGCTTCGCCGTCTCGATGTGCGCGGGGATCTCCTCCGGCGATATCTCGTCGCTGATCTTGCAGAAGAACCCCTGCTGTCCCTTCGACTCCAGGTAACGTTTCATCTCGCGGTAGTACCAGACCATCACCTGCGCCGCCTCGGGGGTGCCGGGTTCGACGCGTCCACTTCGGGTGCATCATGTACGTCTCCAGCCGCGTCACGCCGTATTTGCCCGCCAGCTCGAACCACGGATCATAGTACGAGAAGTCCAGACGCGGCAACGCGTTCAATTCCAGGCTATCCGGGTCGGTCTTCGAGACCTCCGTGAGTATCTTATCGGTCCCTGCGATCCTTACTTTCGTGAGAATTCGCGCCCACACGCCATTCCAATCAAGAACATCCCCACCGATGTCGGCGAAGGTGCGCAGGATTGCCTCGAGATTGCGCAGCTTCGTCTCCTCGACTTCGTATCCCCCGGCCCATACCGGCCAGCCACCGCAGTACCCGCGGACGTGGAAGGGTCGCTTTGTGGTCTCGCGCACCGGCCACACGTGCACCCGCAGGTTGACGGTAGCTGTCGTATCACCGATCTGCAGCTCGACCGGCACGCGCGTTTCGTGTGCGCTTCGGTCGCCCGCTCCCACTCGGAGCCAGATGTCCTCCCGCGTGCCTGCCTCCAGATTCAGGGCCTCAGCCGGCACGGGCAGGAG
>JALGSS010000536.1 GCA_029821745.1 Candidatus Zipacnadia bacterium | reverse complement strand
TCTCCTGCTTGTGCCGGTGGCCCCGAAGCGAAAAATCCCCGTGCCGTGGCACGGTCTTTCCGTTCGTTATGGGGTGCCGGGTCCCGGCGCGGTACACTTTCGGGAGAAGAGCCTCCTTCATTACCACATCCTCCCAAGAGCGTCCTCGCCCGGGTAACGGACGACGGAGGCGTTGACCTTCGTCGCGACGTTCCTGAGCACGCCCGCCACGCTCCTGGTCTCCGGTCCGATGGGCATTATTGAGCCTTGCATCCCCAATGTTACCCTCCCCCCTCGCGGGGGAGGGTCAGGGTGGGGGGGGGAACGAGGCAAAGCAGCCTGTCCACCCTCTCCCCGGCCCTCCCCCGTCAAGGGGGAGGGAGGCCGTTAACGCCGGCGCCTCGTCACATTGGCCATGCAAAGGTCAATAGCAGCCAGACCTGTTCCTCTCGGTAACCTCGTTGACCTTGGTATGCAACGCGTGACGTCAGTTGTCAACCGGTTGATCCGTAGTATGAACCGGCCGTTCCCTGGATCAGCGGCCCGCATCATCGATGATACGCGCGGTCAGCGTGATGTCAGGGGCAAACTCCGATGGTCTCTGGGAACGCGGGAGATGGGAGTGTACGACATCCTTCGGGTTCGCCTGGATGATAGTTAGCCGGCGCCCTTCCTGAGCATTGACCGCTGGCACGCCAAAGCGGTACATTCCGGCCAAGGTTTTGCCTCTTCACTCGTGCGGGAAGGAGCGAACGTGGCGATTCACCCCTTTGCGTGGCGGATTGTGCCGCTGCTCGTCGTGTGCTCACCGACGCCACGCGCCGCCGCCGGCCATCGCCGCCACCGGCTCAATGGACGGCCGTGGACTACGACGACGGCGACTGGAGATTCTACTCCGGGCCGTTCAGTGGATCAGGATCACAGAAGTATCGACGGACCCGACTGTGCCCCAAGACACGCCTCGTCTATCTGCGCGGTAGGTTCCGGGTGACCAATGCGGCTGAGGTTCCAGCCTTGACCTTGTCCGTGTCATTCGAGGGAGGGATCGTGGTCCATCTGAACGGCAAGGAGGTAGCGCGGGCGCACATGCCCAAAGGCGAGATCAAGCCCGATACACTTGCTGAAGACTATGTCCGTGACGTGTACCTCTCCCCCGAGGGGATGGTGCTCAGTGGCCGCCATTTCGCGAAGTATCCTGAGAGATTCCGGAAGCGGATCCGGTCGCTGATCGGGGTCACGCTTCCCGCCTCGCTTCTCAGGGAGGGGCTCAACGTTCTGGCGGTGGAACTGCATCACGCGCCGGCTCCTGAGGTCCTGCATCTCGGCAAGCCCACGTATCCCAAGTACCAACACTGGCCGCGGGTGGGGTTGGAGAGCCTGGCCCTGGTCGCCCCGCCAGGTGCTGCCGCACGGGCACACTGGCGCTTTCGCTCGAGGGATGGCGCCTCCCTCCAAGGCTTCGCCGGCAGCACCAGTATGCCAACCCCTGCGAGGGGTGGGGCGGTCGTGCCCGGCGCACCGCGGGCTCCGTTGCCCAAGGGCTTCCGGGTCTGGAATCACTCGACGCAGCAGAGGCTCACCGTCAGAGACCGGAGCGATCCACTTGACGGGCTGCACCCGGTGCGGTTGATCGGCGTGGCGAACGGGACGTTCTCCGGGCAGGTGGTGATCGGCTGCGACCAGGCGATGAGAGGTCTGGCAGCCAGGGCCTCGGACTTGGTCGGGCCGGGCGGGGCGAAGATCCCAGCCTCGGCGGTCCAGGTCCGATGGGGCCTGCCGGACGGCGCCCGGCGGGGCGACCGGGAACCGGCATACTTCGACACCCTGGATGAGTTCCCGCCGGAGGAGGTCCCGGTGGACGAGCGGGTCGGTGGCGCCGTGCAGCCGGTCTGGATCAGCGTGCGGGTGCCGTCCGGCACGTCTCCACCAGGGAAAGCGCTGACACTGCGGCAGGAGAACGCAGAAGGTGACAAGAATACCTGGCGGAAAGCGGAAACACCCGAACGGGTGCCGGCGGACGCGGCGGCGGGCGAATACCGCGGCACGGTGACGGTGAGCGCCCAGGGGGCCGCGCGTATCGAGGTGTCGGTGGAACTCAAGGTAATTGGCTGGAGACTCCCTGACCCTCAGGAGTTCACGACGTTTATGGATCTGATTCAGTCGCCCGACTCCGTGGCCCTGGTGTACGGCGTGGAGAGGTGGTCGGAGGACCACTGGCGACTGCTGGAGGAGACCTTCCGACTGTTGGGAGAGATCGGGGCGAAGACGGTTTACATCCCGCTCGTCGCCAAGACCCACTTCGGCAACGAGCACTCCATGGTGCGCTGGATCAGGCAGCCCGACGGCTCCTGGAAGCACGATTTCAGCATCGCCGAGAAGTACCTGGACCTGGCTGTCAGGCACTTGGGGAAGCACATCCCCGTGGTCTGCCTGTACGTCTGGGAGCCGGCCGTTGCGGCCGGGCACTTCCCTTCGGGGCTCAAGCCGGACCAGCGCCGCCGCGACCGGCCTATCCGCTTCTCGGTGTTCAACCCGGGCAGCGGGGTGCTGCCGCACGGGCGCACTGGCGCTTCCGCTCAAGGGGTGGAACCTTTCTCCAAGGCTTCGTCGGCAGCACCAGTACGCCAACCCCTGCGAGGGGTGCTCAGCGAGGAGCGGGGGCCGGACTGGGGCACGCCGGAGTGCCGGCAGTTCTGGGAGCCGGTCGTGGAGGGGATGCGCAGGCTGCTGAAGGCGCGCGGCCTGGCCGGGGCGATGATGCTGGGGGTGAGCGGCGATTTCTGCCCCACACAAGCGGCGATTGACGACCTGGCTGCTGTTGCCCCGGACGCCACGTGGGTGGTGCACTCCCATACCAGTTGGTCCCAGGTGGGCGGCCGGCCGGTAGGCTACCTCGCCGACATCTGGGGCCAGACCTGGGTCCAGGACCCGGACCTGCCGCCGCACCAGCACTACCGGACGATGGGAACGCGTTTCTACGGATGGAAGATCCCGTTCATACGAGCCCGCTTCCCCCGAAACGAACTCCGGGCTTACAGCCCGCTCGGCGTTTACCGTCGGTATATCGAGGGCTGCGTCACGGCCAGAGGAAACATCGTCTACGATGCTGGCAGGAAAGTCTGGTCCGGGCTGGATGGGATCGGGCGCATTGGGGCAGACTTCTGGCCCATAGCGCGCCCAAGGAAGCAGGGCGAAACAAGCAGGCCCCAGAGCAACCGGCGCCGCACCTACTCGGTGGCCGGGCTTTACAGCAGTTGGGGCGGGCTGGGCCTGAACACCTACAGCATCAGTTACGTCCTGGGGCGGGGGAGGGAAAGACCTGTCCCCACGGCGCGCTTCGAAGCCTTTCGCGAGGGCATTCAAGAGGCGGAGGCGCGCATCTACCTTGAACGCGTCCTGACCGACGGGGCCCGGCGCGCGACACTGGGCGAAGAGTTGGCGGCGCGGACCCAGGAACTCCTCGACGAGCGCGTCCGCGTGGTCCTGGACGCGGACATCAGATACAAGGGACTGCACGACCACCGCTGGTTCGTGTGCTCCGGCTGGCAGGCGCGCTCCGAGGCGCTCTACGTCGTCGCAGCCGGGGTGAGCAGGAAACTCGGCGAGGAATAGGTGGGCGACGTGATGAGGAGGCCGATCGTGGAACGTGTCACACTTCTACGCGCCGTGCCGATGCTGGTGTTGGCGGCGGGGATCTCCTGCGGCACAGACCCCTGCAGGGGTCCGCGCGCTCGTGCTGGCGACGCTGCCTTGGGAAGACATTTTGGCTCTTCTCCCGAAAGTGTACCGGGCCGGGACCCGGCACCCCATAACGAACGGAAAGACCGTGCCACGGCACGGGGATTTTTCGCTTCGGGGCCACCGGCACCAGGTGGAGAG
>JALGSS010000535.1 GCA_029821745.1 Candidatus Zipacnadia bacterium | reverse complement strand
TCGAAGGACGGCAAGCTGGTGATCATACACGATGGCAAGGTGGACCGCACAACCAACGGGACGGGGCGGGTCATCGACCTCACCTTCGATGAGTTGAGGGCGCTGGATGCGGGAAGCTGGAAGGGCGAGCAGTTCAAAGGGACGAAGATCCCGACTTTCCGCGAGGCGCTGCAGGCCATCCCCGCGTACATCCAACTCAACTGCCATCTGAAGTCGGGCAAGGGTCTCGCGGCTGATGTGACGCGCGAGATCGTCGAGATGGGGCGCCTAGACCAGTGCTTCCTGGCCTGTAGCGTCGGGCAGGCGGCCGAGGCGCGCGCGGTTGAGCCCGCAATTCGAATCTGCAACATGTCCGGCCAGCAGGGCCCTCAGACCGACTACCCGGAGCGCACGATCAAGATGGGGGCTGAGTACATCCAGATCCTGGGGTGGCATGACTGCATGCCCGAGGCCTGTGCGAAGCTGCGCGAGGCGGGTGTGGGCATCAACTACTTCGGAACCTCGGATCCGGTGTTCTTCCGGCGGCTGCTCGAAGCGGGGGTGCAGTACCCCCTCGTGGACAATCTGGACGCTGTGATCCCCGTGCTGCGTGAGTTGGGCGTCTCCATGGCGGGAGAAGGCGGGTAGCCGACGGTTGCGGTTGTCAGCTTGACTTGCTTCTTGGGCCCACCGTACAATTCCGGTGGGCCTTTGCATGCCCGATGGCGGGAACTCGCGAGGGCCCGCGTGCGTCCCTTTGGTAGGAGACGTGTCGGTGGCGTATGACCTTCCAGATGGCGCGAAGACGGTCTATCGTCCCGGAGAACGGAGCCGCTTCCCTCAAAGGAGGGGCGATGCTTTCATGAACTTCAGTAATCGGCGCAGAGCGATGCCCGTCGCGGCCATGCTGGTGGTCTTCCTGCCGGTGCTGCTGTCCACGGGCTGCGATGACAAGATCGAGCGTCAATTGGGCAAGATGAGCGCGAGTTCCATCGAGAGGGAGTACCGGGTGGTTGATGACCCGTTGCTTGCCGAGTGGGTCGACCTTGCGGGGCATACAATGCTCGGGTACACGACCCGCCAATCGATCCCGTACGAGTTCAAAGTCATCGAGACCGACATGGTCAACGCCTTCGCCGCTCCGTACGGGCACATCTACGTGACCACGGGCCTGCTGGATTTCGCCGACTCGGAGGATGAGATCTGGGGCGTTGTCGGGCACGAGATCGGGCACGTGGTGCACCGACACTCGATGAGTCAGGCGAAGCGCAGCTTCCTGTACAACATCGGGTTGATGATACTTGGAGGCTCGAACGAGACAATGGCGGAGATCGCCGGCCTGGGCCTGGGTCTGTTGTCCCTGCGCTACAGCCGTGACAACGAGTATGAAGCCGACGACATGGGCAGGAGACTGTCCTTCGCCGCGAACTACGACCCGGCCGGCAACATCCAGTTCTTCGACAAGCTCATGGCGAAGTACCAGAAGAAGAGGCCGTCGAGCATCGAGGTTATGTTCTTGACGCACCCGCCGACGACCGACCGGATCAAGCGTCAGATGGCCATGGCTGAGCTCTCCGAAGAGAACCCCGAATCACTGCTGCGCATCGGGCGCGGGTATGCCCGTCGGCAACAGAACCGCCGTGCGGAGACGTACTTGGTGAAGGCTGCGGAACTGAGCCCTAAGGACCCGACAACGATCCTCACGCTGGGCGATGTCCAGATGGCCCGGGGTGAGTACGAGGACGCTGCGGCGTCTTACCAGACGGCTTCGAATCTCCAGGCGAGCCCTTACGCTGCCCGCGGGATACAGCTTGCGGCGACCCAGCGACCGGCGGGACTTGCACCGGCCACGCCTGCTGAGCGTGGCTGGGCCGGAGGGATGCTCGCGAGCGCGCGGGACGCCTCACGCAAGGGCGGCATCATCGTCGCGCAGAGCAAGAACCGCGGGGACGCTGTGAGCGTTGCGGCAGCGCCGGCCATCGATGGCGCGCACTCCGTCATCAACGGCCTGTTCGGCCTCTCTGGATCGCAGCCGGACCTGAGCGACTCCACTCAGAGCATCGTCACCTTCGCCAACGCGGCTGTCAACAGCGCCATCGAGCCCGTGTACTCGGTGGAGCGGCAACGCGAAAGCCTGCTTGAGTCCGCTGCGGCGATCCAGGAAGTGACCACAGAGACGATCGCCAAGCTGGAGAGCGCCGTCGCGGGCGCTGTGCCGGGCGTGGACATCCAAGTGCTGCAACGGACGCTGGCGGAGAATGAGCTGGCGCTGGCAGATATCCAGACGGCGCTGCGTGAACTCGAGCAGGCGCAGCCTCTTGTCTCGGCGGCGGCGCAATCGGCCACCGAGACCACACGCTACATCGAGAGGATCATGAAGGGAGACCAGACGACCGCGACGGCGCAGGCGGCGCAGAACTCGGGCCAACTCACGCAGTCGCACGCTCTGAAGGCTACGGCCGCGACGAAGAAGGCCACGAAGGTCTCGCGGCGGGCGAAGCTGCGCGCGTTATTGGCGCGGATGAACACGGCCGCGGTCGGCGCGTCGCCCGAACTCAGGGAAAGCCTCGACGGCATGGTGGCCCACTTCGTCCTCGAGACGCCTCGGTCGGTGCGCCAACTGCGGACCCAGGGCCTGGGCTATGGGGACGCCGCCCTGCTCATCGCCGCGTCGAGGAGCGTGAAGTCTTCGCCTTCGCAACTGGCTCGCAGCGCGAAGCGCGCCAAGAGCATGGTGGATCACGTGGAGAGCATCGGCGGCCGATCGGACGCCGCGCTCGTCCTCATGAAGTACCTGGCGAACGCCCTGGAGTACGAGACCGAATCCTGACCTGGGCTCCGACTAGGACTTCGTTGAGACAGGCAATCATGGGCACGGGGTGTCGCGTTTTGTGCGACGGGGCCCCGTGCAAGGCGTCTCAGAGGCTCCGTAGGGCCCATGTAGCGCGTCGGTCACGACGCGCTACGACACCCCACGGCCATGCGTCATCGGTTTTCCAGCGCAACCATAGAGACCGAGTATCGGTCTGGCTAACCCGCACCTATCTAGGTGACTTTCTCAACACAACTGTATGGCGAGCCACACCGTCACCGCAAGGACTGAGAGAAACCGGTATGGCACAGGATGTAGTCTACGATTTTCACATGCACACGATCCTCAGCGACGGGGATCTCACGGCCATTGAGCTGATCCGTCGCTGCATCGTGAATGGGTACGCCGGAATGGCGATCGCGGATCACTGCGGAGCCGGAACGCTGGAGCGGGTCATCCGGGAGAATGAGGCTGACTGCGCTCTCGCCCGGGAGTACTGGGACTTCGAGGCCTACGCGGCGGTGGAGTTGACCCACGTGCCGGCGGCTTCGATCGCGGACCTGGCGCGCCACGCGAAGGAAGTGGGAGCGGCGCTGGTTGTTGTCCACGGCGAATCGCCCGTGGAGCCCGTCGAGCCGGGAACGAACCTGGCAGCGGCCTCATGCCCCGATGTAGACATTCTGGCGCACCCGGGGCTGGTCTCCACGGAAGTCGTCGAGGCGGCCCGGGATCATGAGGTGTACATCGAGATCACCGCGCGCCAGGGACACGGTATGGCCAACGGCTTCGTCGCCCGTGCCGCCATCGAGGCCGGCGCGAAACTGATCGTCGACAGCGACACACACTCGCCGCGCGACATTCTCACCCCCGAGTGGGCCTGGCACGTGGCGCGATGCGCCGGGATACCGGAGGACATGCTGGCGGGCATTCTCGTCGGGAACGCTCACGCGGTCCTCCAGCGGGCCCGCGCGAACAGGATCGGGGCAAGAGGACAGTGACCAGGCAACTGCTCGTGCTCTTGGCCGGTGTGGTGGCGGTTGGCGCCGCGACGCTCACGGGGTGCGCGCGCGGCGG
>JALGSS010000030.1 GCA_029821745.1 Candidatus Zipacnadia bacterium | reverse complement strand
CCTCCCAATCCGCTCGCCAACCCCGGGACCGAGCCGACCTTCTACGTACAGACGGGCACTGAGTGGGTCTATGACCGTAACGTGGCCGGGCCGACGAACCTGGAGATCGCTCAGGCCCCCGGGCCCGCCGGAGGGTTCACTGCCGAGTACGATCCGGTGGAGAGCCGGTTCTTCGTGTCGAGGTACCGCGTTCCCGGAACAGGGCACACGGACCAGCACGGAGCCGCCGAGCCGCATCCGGGGCCCGACGGGTACGCGCGTATCGTCGCGGGCGCTACAGACGGCACCGCGCCACCGCGCCGGTGGTGCGATGTGGTGAGACCAGCGACCGCTTGGACTTCTTCGTCCGCAACCACCAGACCCAGGGCGACCGGTACTATGTTTGCCCGCAGTGCGGCGCGACCTTCACGACGCAGCAGGACCGGGGCGACATCAACCTTCCCGGGCCGCCCGCCAATCCCTGGCAGCCGCATCGCCACTACATGCCCGGCAACCGCGTGATGCACGGGGGGAACGTGTACACGTGCATTCTTGAGCACACGTCCCAGCCCGATCACCAGCCGCCTGACGCGAATCTGTGGACCGAGGAAACCGGCACGCACGATCCGTACCCCGAGGACCTGGGCAACGGCGTGTGCCCGTATCATGGCGACCACACGGACCCCGCCGCCGGATTCCCGTCCTACTTCGCTCCCGGCGAGCGCGTCGGGCTAGTACTGGTACAGGCAGAAGGCAGGAAGGTTGAGACGCAGCTTGTGCGCTCCCTGACCGTCCCGGAAGCGGCGGCAGGCAACCCGTGGCTGCCGACATTCCCGACCTTGCGTCCCCAGATTCCCGACTCGAGTGTCCGCATTACTCTCGATGCGCCCTTCGTCTCGCTGGGCACCGACCACGCCGACTATCTCGGCACGCGACAGGCCGTGGCGGTCAAGGTGCCCAAGCACCAGACCGCCTCGGAGCCCGGCGATGGCCCCGGCAACAGCAACAACTACGAAGCGAACTGGGGTTACCGTGGGATGGCGCTGACCTACCAGCCCACGGATGCCCTCGTCACGCTGCAGCCGACGATTCCGTGGGCGACGGCCACAGCTTACGTCGTTGGAGATGCCGTCGTCGAGGGCGGCGCGTACTACCGCTGCATGCTCAACCACACTTCCGACGCGACCAACCAGCCCGGCAGCGGCCTCGCGTGGCCGACCTTCTGGGTCGAGATCCCGAAATGGTTCCTGATGGCGACTCCGACTCCGTACGATGACAACGAGCAATGGGACGCCTACTACGTGTGCCCCGACTGCGGCGAGCCATACAGTGGTCCCGCTCCGCCCGCGGTCGGCGGCAATGTCATGCACTGCAATAACCCCGGCTGCCCTGGACACGAGTGGTGCCCGATGTGCGGGTGCGTCTATCCTGCCGGCACGGTCACGTGTCCCTTCGACGGCACGAACCTGAACGTGGTTGATCCGGTAACTGCCGGCGACGACAACTTCGGCATCGAGAACGTCGCGGCAGAGGAGTTCGACGCCTACGATATCCAGGTGACCGTCCCGAAGCGCACGACCCTCGTGGCAACTGCGCAGACGGCGGATCTTGGCCGCACCGCGCCCGGCGTCGGCGTGACCCCGGACATGACGGTGCGCAGCGCCGGCGGCACTCCGGCCGGACGCGTTCCAGAGCCCATGGGCACGTCTCATGAAGGCGCCTTTAAGGTACGCAATGAAGGGAACACAATCCCCAATCTGGTCGGTGTGACTCCGAATGCCGGGCTGGGCAGCGGCGTCGACGACGCATGGTACCGCCTGTTTAGGCCTGACGCAGACCAGAACGATTGGCAGGACCCGACGGGTAAGCGCGGCCACGGATGGACAGCCGCCCGCAATCCTGTTTCCAGGGATCTGAAGGACACCGGTTACGAGCACCTGGCGGCGGGCTGGCTGCCCGTGGGTCCAGATGGGCCGCACCACAACGGTGGGCACCGGGCAGACCCTCGGGACCTATGACGGCCCGCAGGTCTACTTCATGGACCAGAACAACAACGGCGTCCTCGACTTCACCCGCCCGGGTGTGGGCAACGTCACAAGCGCCCGTTATGTCTTCGACCCCGAGCGCGACGTCGCTCTGGAGCCCTATGTCGTGGCCGACGCCCGCCTGCGCGTCTCTGAGGCTCGGCTGCCGTATAATAGCTACTGGGCTAAGGACACCGCGCCCGAGGGCATCTTCCACTACGACGCCAATGGCGAGCCCGACTGGCTGCAGGTGTCGTGGATCACAAATCAGGACGTCACGAATCCCAACACCATCCCGCCGACCAGCGGGCCGATGAACATCGTGACGGCTTTCGCTGATGCCGCCGGCGTTGACGAGAACCGCACCTTTGACTGGCGTCCCGTCCAGCCGACACCGCTCACGAGCGCCACGGCGCCGCTGGCCCAGAACGGCCCGCTGGACATTTACGCGGACGACTCCGGCGGCTATCGCGCCCTGTGGGTCTCGACCGAACGAGGCGCCGGCGGACTGAGATCAGAGATCCGGTACGAGCAGCCCAGCGGCTCAGGCGTCATCTGGACCGGGCGAGAGCTGGCCGAGGGCGTTCGCGGCCTCTTCGATCCCGACCAGGCCAACGCCGGGGCCAACAAGGCTCACTGGACATTCTGGCACACCGGGCTGCGGGGCCACGAGCGCCCCATGTTCAGCGTGCAGTCCGAGGCCACGGGTCAGGTTGTCGCCCAGGGCGAGTTGCCCATCGACAACAGCATTTCGCCGGCCGACCCGGCAACGACCGTCGACACGCTGTACGATAGCGATGGTCTCGGGCCCGGGCCGTCGAACCCGATCACATTGCGCAAGTCTCCCCATGGGCCGTTCACGGCGGTCAAGGACTTGTCGCCGATGCTGTACACGCCCTCGGTGGTTTACGCCGGCGGCACCGATACGCAACCGATGATCCGGGTGTTCTTCGCCGGCTATGCGAAGCACCTGGGGAACTTCGACATCTACGAGGTCCGCTTCAATCGCCATGACTTGCTGACGGGCCAGAACAACAACGGCAAGATCGAGTTCCAGCACGTGATGTCAGGATCCAGCGAGGGTGGCTTGCCGGAAGGCCTGCCCGCTCTGAATCCCAGTATTGCGCAGCCTGGGCCACCGCCGGGGACAGGCCCCGTCGATGCCCCCGGCGACAGTCCGGGAGAGGAATTCACCGCTGACGCCATGCGCCAGGAGTTCCATTCGAGGCACCCCGACTGGGTGACCGGCAGCAACTTCCTCAACGCCGGCGGGCCGGGCGTCTCCTTCACGCTCGGGGTCAAGCAGCACCACACAGACTGGCAGATCAGCTACTACGACGTGGTCTGGGGCCCCGCCCGGCCGGAACGCGGAGAGATGTATGATGAGAAGCGCGGCGTCTACAAGGTCATCCCGCGCTTCCGCCGACACACCGAGGACGGCCTGTTTACAGATCTGGCAGACTGGCAGTGGCCCAACGGCCCCGCCGCGCCGCAGGCTGGTACATTGCCGAATGTCAGGTATTATCCGGGCACGGGACCGGCGGCTCCCTCCGAGTACGAGCTGATCGATCCCACCACCTACACACTGCCCGATGCTGAGAAGCGTCCGCTGATGATGGAGATCGACCCCGTCCTCGGGCGAGTGCGGTTCTCGGCGCCGTTGTTCAACATTCTGAACCCGTTCGATCAGTCGACGGTGCTCTCCGAGAACTTCGCGCCTCTCGCGAACATGGACGACGTGTTCCTGTGCGGCACGTACTCGCCATTCATCTGGCGCCACACGCTTTCTCCCGCGGATGACGACGTGCCCTGCGCCATCCTGCAGTCCGGCGCGTGGAACGGGAACGATGTGGCCGGCACCCATGCGTACCGGTGGCCCGCAGGGAGCCACAGCAATCGCATACTGCTGTACTGGCGGCGGAGCTTCGGCGCCGGCCAGGCACCCTACTATGGCCGCACCTGCTACATGATGAAGATGCAGTCCTGGACCATCCGCGTAAACCATCCGCCGATCATCGGGGATCTTGATGTCGGCTTCCCGGGTCCCGTTGACCCGCCGGGTCCGCTCGTCGGTCCCGGCACACCGGAAGAGATCGTGGTTCCTTTGCCGCCGTACCCTGGCCTGCCACCCGGCAGTTACGGTGGCAACCGCGCCGAGTATGATGCGGACATGGCGAACGGTGAGATCGCCATCTGGCGCGGGGTCTTCCGCTGGGTCCAGTACCCCAATGGTGACCAACGCCGCTCGTCTCTGCATCCAGGGTCGCAGATCAGGGTTCAGTACCGGTACCAGTACCTCGACGACGCCGGGAACATCGCGCAGAGCATGGCCGATGAATTGCACCGAATCGGTGGGTGGAGCCAGGAGACAATAATCCCGATTGATTCCGTCCTTTCGGAAGGTCCCTTGCGTGTGAGCGAGGAAACGTATACAGTTCCAGCGTTCCCAGGAAGCGCGGATCGCGTCGTCGCGCGCCGTTACTGGGTCTTCTGGTCGAGCCCGCGACCCATCTACGATCTGCGCCTGGCGGGGGCCGGTGGGTCCATCGTGCGGCAGTCGTCTGACATCTTCTACTGCACGCTGCAGCCTGAGTTCCCGACGCTGGTACGCGAGCGTCTCGGGGCGAACAACGCGAAGGACCGCTTCCGTCCAAGCCTGCCGTATCCGTGATGAGTGGCGAGCTGTATAGGTTTAGGTCGAAAGCTGTATCAAGGCTCGGCCCCGGGTGCTATAGGACATGATTGGAACTCCGGGGCCGCAAGCCTGTCTATTACTAGGGCCGGAGCAGGAATTCCATCGGGCGAATTGCTTGACGATGTTCTTGGCATAGGGTACACTTGCGCGGGTGAACGGTGTTGCACTTTTCTTGCGTTTCCTGATGCCCGCACCCGTAGGAGGAGCCACGCATGGCGCGGGGCCATACACACGTCTTAGGCCTTGACATAGGTAGTTGGGCCATCAAGGCCGTAGAACTTCAGCGCACGGGCTCCAGCATTGAGGTGATCGGGCGACCCACGGTCGTCCCGACTCCCCCCAATAGCGTAGATGCCGGTGTCATCGTGGATCCAGCTGCCGTTACTGCGGCACTCCAGAACCTCATGGCTGTTGGCGGCTTCAAGACCAAGAAGGCTATCGCCTCTGTGGGCGGGACTTCGTCGGTCGTCGTTCGCATTACCGAAGTCCCCAAAATGAGCGGCAAAGAGCTCGACGAGGCGATTGAGTGGGAACTGGATCGGCAGACCCCATTTCCCATTGAGCAAACCGTCTTCGACTACAAGCCCATCGAAGCGCCCGACGCAGACCCCAGCGCGCCGAACATGGAAGTGCTCATTGCTGTCGCCCAGGAGGACATGATCAACGCCCACGTCGATGCCATCGCCGCTGCGAAGATCGTGCCCGAGGCTATCGACGTCGAGCCGTTGGCCATCGCGCGCGCTCTCGTGGACATCGCGGGCAGCGCCTTCGCCGACCAGACGGTGGGCGTCATGCACATGGGTGCCACGTCAACGATCATCATGTTCGTGCGACGCGGGCTCCTTAGCTTCGTGCGGTCCATCCCCACTGCCGGCCAGGCCCTGACGCAGACCATCGCCCAGAATTTCATGGGCGATGAGGCTCTCTCGGAGGCCGCCAAGAAGGCATTGGGCGATCTGGCCGAGGATCTGGTGCCGGAAGGCGGCGGGTACGAGACCCCTCAGGACGAAGTGGACGTCCTCGGCGACGAAGGCGGCGATTCAGTCTTCGAGGTGTCGGACGTTATCGGCGAGCCGGATGTGGGCGAAGAGCCCCTCGGACCGGAGGCCGAAGCCACGCAGTTGGACATGGCGGCTCCCGACCAAGCCGAGATCCCTGATGCGCCGGCGGGGGCAGTCGAAGAGCCTGGCGCGGCAGATGGCGAGCCAGACCTGGCCGCCCGCCAGGCCATCTACGAGGCCATAGCCACGCCGCTTGTGGACTTGGCCGGCGAGATCCAGGCTTCCCTCAACTTCTACCGCAGACAGCATAGGAACGAGGAAGTCGACCGTATGCTCATCTCCGGTGGATCGGCCGCGATTCCCGGCCTCGCGGACTTCCTCGCCGCCGAGACCGGCGTTCACACGGAACTCGCGAATCCGTTCGCGGAACTCACGACGGACGAAATTGAGCAGCCGGGCCAGTACCTCGCTGACGTGGGTCCGAGCATGGTCGTCGCTGTCGGTCTGGCCTTGCGTGATATGGTCGAATGAACTGCCGGGACAAGCGCTGCCTTGCAGCAACCGTACGCTTTGGCCTGCGGGCCTTCGTTAAGCGATCAATGTCTCTTTTGTCTTACCCCGGTTGGGGAGGGTCATAGTGCTAAGAATTGACCTGCTGCCACAGCGAGTGCCGAGAGCACGAATCAACAAGAAGATACTTCTTGTCGTCGTGGTTCTGCTCATCCTCGCCGTTCTCGGCGTCGGCTCCTACGCGACCAAGCTTGGAACGCAGTTGGCGAGCGCGACGGCCGAGTATAACAAAGCCCACGACGCCGCGGAGGCGGTGCGCAAGATCGAGGGTGAGACCAACACCACCCGCGGGCGACTCCAACCAATCGCTGACAAGATCAGCTTCATCACCCAGGCCGATGAGTGTGGCTACCCCTACTGGGAACGCTTCTACAGCGTGGCGGAGTACATCTACGGGGGCGCTGAACTTCGCTTCTTCGGAATCATGTCGCATGCGGCTGGTGGCTTGGTGGGCAGTGGAGAGCCCGAAGCCCTCTACCACCAATCCGGGCCCGCGGGCTCCGACCCCGACTGCGCCTTCGGTGTCACCGTCAAGAACCCCAACGAATGCGCTCGTTTTATACTCAATCTCATCCGCTGCCCGGAGATCACCGGACTGCGGATCTCCGGATCCATCCCGACCGGGAGGGCCATTGCCGCTCGCTGGCCGCAGATATTGGCCGAGTGGAATCTGCCGTCCATCGGCGGAATCCCCACGATGGACGTCGAGGGTCTCAACCTTACCTCCGGTGGCGCCGGCGGCGGTGCGATGGGTGGCGAAATGGGGCCCGGCATGGGCGGGGCTGGTATGGACCCTGGTATGGCAGGCGGGCCACCGATGGGCGGCGAGATGGGCATGGGTGGCGGCATGGGCGGTCCCGGAATGGGTGCGGGTGGCCGCGGTGCCGCCGGAGCGGGGGCCGCGACAGTGGCTGCCCAACCGCGTCTTGACGGCTCCGTCGATCTACTGATTACGTGCCAGTTGAACAAGCCTGTGTTCGTCCCCTCGCCACCCGGCCTCGGGGGCGGCGGAGGCGGGATGGGTATGGGTGGCGGCATGGGCGGCGGGATGGGTATGGGTGGCGGCATGGGCGGCGAGATGGGCATGGGTGGCGGTATGGGTGGCGGCATGCCCGGCGGGATGCCCGGCGGCATGCCCGGCGGCGCCGAAGAGGGTGGCGGCGGTGGTGAAGGCGACGGCGCTCCGCCTGACGGCGGCGGGGGAGAAGACGAAGGCGGGGAAGACTAGCTGTCTGCCTGACTCGGTTTTTTCGCCCGGCGGACACGCCGGCAGGTTTTCGACGCTATGTGACGGATCTGGATCACGGACTGCTGAAGTGTTGACGGGTCCCGGATGGAATCAGCTGACCCGGCTTACCGCTTAGGAGAGTCAGACATATGCTTGGGCGCATCCCTCCTTTCGTTTTAGGGCCTGTGGGTATTGTCATCGTCCTGGTGGTCACCGGCTTGGGCTTCTGGTTCATGGTGAAGCCTAAGCAGGCGGAGATTAACAGCGTCCAATCACGGACAGCGACGGAGCAGGCCAAGGCCGGCGAGAAAGAGAGCGCTGAGGCGAGCCGAGAGAAGGTCGAGCGGGAATGGGAACGGGCCCACGAAAGCCTGGCTCAGAAACTTGACGAGCGCAGCATCCCGCTGTCCATGGGACATCCGATGATCGCGATGGTCAACATGTGGCGCGAGGTCAGGCAAGACCTTCCCCAGCTCATTGAGCACTTCGTGGCTGATAGTGGTTGCGTCATCGTGCAAGGACACCCCGGATGGCAGCCCCCGATGGAACCTTACGCGCCGAATACCGCGTGGATCGAGGCACCGATCGGGGCGCCGAGCGGCGGCGGCGAGTCCATGGGCAGCGCCGGCTCACCGCTGTGGGTCGCGGGCAGTCTGGAAGATGTGGAGCGGCTCTATGAGTCCCTGAGGAATTTCCCGCGCATTGTCACGGTCCACCATCTCGGCCTCGTTCGTCTCCGCGAACTCATGGAAACAGAATTGTACGACACGGTGCGCGAGTTGCTCGACCGTCCAGACGACGAGATCGTTGTGGCGCCGCTGGCCATCAGTATCTGGCTGTTGTGCGAGACGCCGGCACAGGCTGGTGGTGGCGCCGGTGGTGCCGGTGGCGCTGGTGGCGGCATGGGCGGCGGCATGGGTGGCCCCGGCGGACCTCCTGGCATGGGCGGCGGCATGGGCGGCCCCGGCGGACCTCCTGGCATGGGCGGCGGCATGGGCGGCCCTGGTGGACCTCCTGGCATGGGTGGCGGCATGGGCGGCCCGGGCGGACCGCCGATGGGCGGCGGAGCTCCCGGAGCTCCCGGAGCCCCCGGACCGGCCTAATCGTCTGATCCCGAGACGCCAGGCTGTCTCGAGAATTGCCCAACCGCATCGTAGTCTGTAGTCAAAGCAATCACACGAGGAGACCCAGCGTGGACAGAGAACAGATGGCAAAAGCCGCAGTCGCTGCAGGCATCTTTGTTCTTGTCATGGCTGCGGTGTTCTCGTTCTGGTTTGCCCTCCCGGGAATCCAGGGCGGCAACGTCGCGATGGCCCAGGATGACGCAAGCGGTGGCGAGGGCGGCGGCCCACCTGGGGCCCCCGGTGCCGGCGGTGAGATGGGGGCCGGTGGACCTCCTGGCGGACCGGGTGGAGCTCCGGGCGGGCCTCCGGGCGGCATGGGTGGCGGCATGGGTGGGCCCGGTATGGGCGCACCCGGCATGGGTGGACCTGGTGGAGGCGGAGGCGGTGCCGCTACGGCAGCCCCCGCGCCCCCACTGGAGCCATCGCGGGCGAACCCGTTCGCGCCAATCGATATCCCTGAGCCTGAAGTCCGCTATGTGAGCAGCGCTGCCACGTATGGGCGTGACTGGTCGGAGATCCCGCTGGGCTATGTTTCCTCGTTGCCGGCACCGGAGATCCCGGACGCGCCGGCTGTCGTTTTGCCGCCGAACCCTTCGGCTTCTGCGGATCTGGTCCGGATCAATTCCGTCGTCTGGCCTGCGGATGACCTTGGCGGAGGCGCGCCAGGCAGGGCATTCGCGACCTGGGAGGACCCCAACGGGCGCACGAGGATCATGAAGCCCGGACAGACGGTTACCGTCGAGGATGAGCTGGCCGAGACAGTACAGCGATGGCAAGTCATCAGCATTGAGCCGGACTCCGTCACCCTGCGCAACCCGAGATCCGGGGCGACCGTCACGAAGCGTGCCGAGCCGCGGAGCCGTGGGGAGCGAAAATACCGTGGCCTCCGCGCGCTCTCGGGGGAAGCTGCTGACGCCCAAGAGGACGATCGTATGCTCCCCGGAGCCGCGAGGACGCTTCCGAGCGGCACCACTGGGGCCGCGACCGGCGGCGGCATGTCAGGTATGGCTGGGGCTGGGGAGATGGGTATGGGAGCCGGTATGGCTCCCGGGATGGGAATGCCCGGGGCGATGCCCACAGACACGATGCCCTAGCACGCCGGGGTAGCACCCTGGGCGTCCGGTCCGAGTGGACGCGACGCGCAGAAGCGCAACACGAGGAGTGATGTTAAGTGAATAGGCGACTAGCGATCATCGCGTTGGCCGTGGTAACACTGGCACTGGTGTGCACGGGGACGTGGGCGGATAAGCAAGCCCCCACGCTTTCAATCGACTGGCAGAACAAGCCGCTGTCAGACGCGCTATCCACGCTGAAGAAGCACTTCGGCATCAACTACATATTGCCGGCTGAACTCGGGACGATCGGCATAAGCGCCAATATCTGGAACGCTTCGCCGGAGCGCGCTCTGCAGCTAGTGGTCTCGCGGGCAGGCCTGCAGGCCGAGATCAGGAACGGTACATGGTTCGTCTCGCGACCCGACAAGCCGAAGTCGCAGGGCGGAGGCGAGCAGTACGCTCAGCTCCCCGGCCTCGACAGTGCGGGGGGCATGCCCGGCATGGTCGGCGGCATGCCTGGTGGGATGCCCGGGATGGGCGGTGGCATGCCGGCCGGCATGGGAGGACCGTCACCGGCGGGTGCTGCGGGACTGAGGCGTCCAGGGCCGAGCGCCGGCTTCGGCACCCCGCCCGGGCGCGGCGCGTCTGCAGTCCCCGCGGCGCTATTGCGTGGCATGATGCAGCAGCAGATGGAGACCAGGCCGCTCCACTTCATCGTCATCCCGTTGTTCCGCGCCAGCCCTGAGACGGTTGGGTACGCGGTCGACGCGGACGACACGATCTATGACGAGTCCGGTGGCGGTGGTGGTGGCGGGTATGGCAATAGCAGCAGCGGCGGGTACGGCAGCAGCGGCGGGTACGGCAGCAGCGGCGGGTACGGCAGCAGCAGCAGTCGCGGAGGCAGCAGTCGCGGAAGCAGCAGTCGCGGAAGCAGCAGTCGCGGAAGCAGCAGCCGCGGAAGCAGCAGCCGCGGAAGCAGCAGCCGCGGAAGCAGCAGCGGGTGGTAGTCCTCGCAACGCCCTGCTATTGGGGGCGGAGGTCTGGGAGACGCGATGGCTGTTGGCGGAAGTCGTGAGTGCGCGCGCGGGTATAGTAAGGTGAGTTGTTAGGACACGTGTGGGACACGCAGGGAGGGCCCCATGGGCAAACTAGCTTTCCGCAACACACAATGCAAAGCCTCAGCACTGATCCTGGCCCTGGCATTGGGTTGCTGTGTGGTGGGATCCGGCTTTTGCGCTGCCAGTGACGATGTCGCGGGCAGCCCGCCGATCAACATGAACATCAAGGACGCGCCGATCGCCGAAGTTATGTCGATGCTGTCAGAGGCGTCGGGCATTAACATCGTTGTCGGACAGGATGTGACGGGCACCATCCCGAGCGTGAACCTCCGCAACATCACGGTGGAGGACGCTCTGCGTTACATAGCCCTGAGCGCCGGATTGTACTGGTACAGGGAGGCGAACGGGTTCATCGTTAGCGCGAAGGAACTGTCTGCCTCCGTGCGACAGGGCGGAGCGACCCAGGATGGCGTGCCTCCCGTGGCGACCTGGTCAATGAGCCCGGCCGTTCCGGCAACCTTGCATAGCGCCCTGCCTGCTCGGAGTTCAGCGGCCCCGGCGCCACCGACTGCGCCCACGGCCGTCGCTCCTGCGGGTCCCGCTATCCGTGCGATCCCGGTTGCGCCCGTGAGGTCGGAGACACCGATTGCCCGACCGTTAGCAGGGAGCAGAACGGCCCCCTTGGCCCCCCAGGGGCCGGCCGTTGGCTCAGTGGCCTCGATCGTGAGGGCGTCTGCCGCCATGGCGCCTGCGGTCCCTGCCGTTCCGGCCGTCAGCGCTGTTGTCCCGGCGGCAACCGCAGTCGCGCCGAGCGTAGCAAGGTCCGCTGCGAGTGCGGGCCCGGAAGTCTTGTATCGTCCCGCAGTCGTGCCACCTCTCGGCGGCAGGTCGATCGCCGCCCCGGTGGCCCCGGCAGTCACCCCGCGCGGGAGCTTCGGTTCGCGCACGCTGTGGCGCACCGGCTCGGGCGAAGCTGCAGTACCGAAGGGGTCGCGTGGGATTACTCCGGCTGCGCCGACCACCCCTGGAGTACCGGGCTCGGCGAAGGTCGGAGCCACGGACGGCCCTGACGAGGACATCGCCGAAGTGCCTGAAGCTACGGGTACCGTAAGCGCGGACGTGCCCAGCGACGATGAGGCGCTGGCGCTCGCGCAGCTTCCCGCAGCCGCGAACGCGACGGGCGCATATGGCGCCGAGCGCACACTCGCTTCCGAGAGAGTGCTGGCAGCGGGCACCACGGCGCCGACAGGGCAGGTGGCGTCGATTACGGACCTGATCGAGATCAAATATGCGGATCCAGCGGACATCGCCCTCTTGCTCGGGGGCTCGGTGAGCCACGCCAGCCTGATGAGGCCGAGCGGCCAATACCGGGCGGGTCGCCGGGCACGTGCATCGCATAGCGCGTACGGCAACTCCGGCAACGGATCGGGGCTAGGCGGCTCCGACCGGCTGTACATGCAGGAACTCGGCCTCGGGGGCGGCTTGGGCCGGGGGAGCAGCACCGGCAGTTCTGGTGGCCGCGGCGGCACCAGCCGATCTGGCCGCGGTGGCACCAGCGGCCAAGGCGGCGGGCAGGGAATGGGGATGCGGCCGGAGGGCGTAGACACCATCATCGCGTATATGCCGCAGAATTCACTGCTCGTCTCGGGCGACCCGGCGTCGATTGACCAGTTGCGCGAGGTCCTCGCGCTGCTTGACGTGCCCGTGAAGCAGGTCGAGATCTCCACGAAGTTCATCGAGGTCGACGTCACGAATGACCACGCTTTCGGTATCGACTGGTTCGTCTCGAATGGCAGTCTGGAATTCTTCAACCTCGGCTTCATGCCGGGCGAAGCGGTCAACAACGTCGTGCGGTGGTCGAAGGGCAAGTTCGAGGCCACCCTCGGTATTGTGAAGAGCATGAACCGCGGCCAGATCATCAACGAGCCGCACGTGACCACGCAGAATAACGTGCCGGCCTACATCTCCTTCTACACCACCATCCCGTACTTCAGCGCTTCGGTGACGTTCAATGAGGCGGGGCGGCGGGACGTTGACTTCGAGGAAGAAGAGATCGACGTCGAGCAGACTCTCGAGGTGACGCCGCGCATCAACGCGGATGACACCGTCACGATGTACCTCACGCCGATCATGGAGGACCAGACGGGTGTTGTTCTCGGACCCAATGGGGAGCAACTACCCATCGTGGCCTCCCAAGAGGTCGAGACGCAGGTGACAGTGGCCGACGGAGAGACCATCGTGCTTGGCGGGATGATCCGCAAGCAGCGTCGCTACAACACACGCAGTACGCCTCTGCTTTCGGAAATCCCGATCATCGGTAACTTGTTCCGCTCGAAGCTCGACAACACGCAGAATTCCGAGCTGCTGATCTTTGTGACCCCGCGCATCATGCGCGACATCCCGGCTCCGTAACGCCTGGAGACCACAGAGCACCACGATCTAGCGAACGGCACGGGCGAGCCCTGGTGCCGTTCGCGCTTAATGGGGGAAGGTCTACAAGTTGCTCAAGTTCATGACAGCCGGCGAATCGCACGGGCCGGCGCTCACAGCTATCGTCGAGGGGCTTCCGGCAGGCATCAGTGTCGGATCTGCCGCGATCGACCACGATCTGCGTCGGCGCCAGGTCGGTTATGGCCGTGGCGGACGGATGGAGATAGAGCGCGACCGTGTGGAGATCAGCGCCGGAGTGCGCCACGGGGTGACGCTCGGGTCTCCGGTGGCCCTGGTGGTCCGGAATCGCGACTGGGAGAACTGGCGGGAGGAGATGGCTGTTGAGGAGGTCGAGGCGGAGTGGGAGACCCAGCGGGGCGTGCGCGTTCCGCGGCCCGGCCACGCTGACCTCGCGGGTGGCGCCAAGTACCGGCATGGGGATCTCCGGAACGTCTTGGAGCGGGCCAGCGCCCGTGAGACCGCCGCTCGCGTTGCGGTGGGCGCGGTTTGTCGTTGCCTGCTGAAGCACCTAGACATCCAGGTTGTCGGGATGGTGCAGCGCATCGGCGAGGTGGTGTGGGATAGCACAGGGGAATGGCGTCCGGAGACGATAGACAGCGCAGAAGCTTCGGACGTGCGGTGCCCCGACCCGCGGACGGCCACCAGTATGCGGGCGGCGATAGACCGCGCACGGGAGGACGGAGACACGCTTGGCGGCGTCTTTGAGATACGGGCGTGTGGAGTTGTGCCGGGAGTGGGGAGTCACGTCTCGTCCGACCGGCGGCTTGATGGGCGACTTGCCGGCGCGCTGATGAGCATCCAGGCCATCAAGGGCGTAGAAATAGGCCTCGGGTTCGGGGCGGCGAGTCGGCTCGGGTCGCGCGTCCACGATCCCATAACGGTGAGCGGGGGGCAGTGGCCATTTGGGCGCACCACGAACAATGCCGGCGGCATTGAGGGCGGCATGAGCAACGGCGAGACGATCTGTGTTAGGGCGGCCATGAAGCCGATCCCGACCCTGACGCGGCCCTTGCCTTCTGTGTGTCTTGACGGGTTGTCGCCGGTCGATGCGCACGCCGAGCGCAGCGACGTGTGTGCCGTGCCGGCTGCGGCTGTTGTGGGGGAAGCCGTGGTGTGCTTTGAGCTGGCGCGCGCGCTTCTCGAGATGTTCGGGGACGCGCACGTGGACGACATCCTTCGCGCGATGGCTGCCTACCGAGACGATGTTGCCCGCATCTGGGCCCGGGACGGAGGCTGATCGCGTGGACTACTTGCCGCCCGCGCGCGCGATCATGCTCACCGGTTTCATGGGGACGGGGAAGAGCACCAACGGGCGGCGGCTCGCACGGCGGCTCGGGCTGGACTTCCTGGATACCGACGACCTAGTGGAAGAGGCTGCGGGCAAGACGATCCGCGCGATCTTCGAGGAGGAGGGCGAGCAGGCATTCCGCGATCTCGAAACCGAGGCCCTTGGGCGGAGCCTAGCCGGGCCCCGGAGCGTGATTGCCACGGGCGGAGGCATCATGCTCCGTGCCGAGAATGTCGCGATGATGAAGGCCGGGGGGCCGGTGATCTGTCTTCAGGCTTCTCCCAAGACCATCCTCAGCCGGACGTCGTGCCGGGATACGCGCCCTTTGCTGCAGGGGGAGGACCCGCTCGGAACAATCAAGACGCTCATGGACGAGCGGCGCGACGCGTACGGTCTGGCGGACTACGCCGTGTCGGCGGACAATGCAGACCGCGGGACCGTGCTTGAGCGAATGTGCGAGCATCTCGCGGGGGACCCTCGCACCGCTGTCCTCGTGGAGGCTTCCCAGCGGGTTATGGTCCGGGCCGGGAGCGCGCAGTACCGAATCCACATCCAGCGGGGCGCATTCCACGCTCTGGATAGGCTCTGCCCGGCGCGCAGCAAAGAGGCCCGGTGCCTCATTGTGACAACGAAGCCCATCGCGGAGCTGTACGCCGACCTCGTCACCGCGAGTCTGGCCGCCGGCGGATGGGATCCGGATGTCATCGCGCTGGCGGACGGCGAAGCCACGAAGACGCTGGATGGCGCCGCGGCGCTCTATGACCGGCTCATCGACCGGCGTGTGGATTCCGCCGGGATGGTCTTTGCTCTTGGCGGCGGCGTAGTGGGAGACCTTGCCGGCTTTGTTGCGGCGACATACCGCCGCGGGATCGCGTTTGCACAGTTGCCCACCTCCCTGCTGGCTCAGGTGGATGCCAGCAGCGGCGGAAAAGTCGCCGTTAACCATCCGCGGGGCAAGAACCTCATCGGGACCTTCCACCAGCCGGCGGGGGTCGTCATCGATACGGCGACGCTGGACACGTTGCCGGAGCGCGAACTGCGAAGCGGGCTTGCGGAGATCATCAAACACGCGGCGATCGCCGATGCGGACATGTTCGGTTTCCTCGAGTCCGAACTGGAAGCGTTCCTCGCCCTGGACGAAGTGGCGGTGCGGTACATACTGGCGCGGAACTGCCAGATCAAAGCGCGGTTCGTCGAGCAGGACCCGTGGGATCGAGGGCAGAGGGCGGTTCTCAACTACGGGCACACGATTGGGCACGCGGTCGAGCGGTGTGCGGGTGAGTGGGACCTGAGACACGGCGAAGCAGTCGCTATCGGGATGGTCGCTGAGGCCAGACTGGCCCACAAGATTGGCATCTGTGACGAGCTGACCGTTGCCCGCCAGCTCGCCATCATTGAGAAGGCCGGCTTGCCTACGACGGCTCCCCCCATCGATATGACCGAGGCCGCTGAGAGCCTCATGCTGGACAAGAAGATATCGGGAGGCCGCTTGCGGCTGCCGCTCGTCCCGGCGATAGGGCAGGTCAAGGTTCTCACCGATATCGAACCAGATGCCCTGCGCGAAGCGTTAATGTACGTAGCACACGAGTGAGGCACTGCACGCCCACAAACACTCAGATGACAACTCTCCGCGTCATACTCGAAGACTTTCTCGAACTGGTTCGTGGCCTCACGGCCACCATACTGCTGATCGCGGTGTTCGTCGGCATCGTAGCCGGCAGTGCGATGGGCGTGTTTGGGAGTGCGCCCGAGCAGGTGATCGTGCCGACTGTGGTAGGGCTCAGTGTGAAGGACGCGGAGGCGGCGCTTAAGAGCGTGGGGCTTGCCCTGCGTGTCGGTGAGCGAAGATACGACGACGAGACGCCCCAGGACGCCGTGATCGAGAGCAAACCCTACGAGGGCAAGTGGGTAAAAAGAGGTCGGGCCGTTGTGTGCGTGATTAGCCTGGGAACACGGAATGTCGCGGTCCCGAAGGTTACGGGGCTGACAATCGACCTGGCCGAGGAGCGTCTCAGGAAGGCCGGGCTCTCAATCCAGGATATCCGCCGCAAGGCCAGTGCCAGGCCTCGGAACCGCGTTCTCGAGCAGTACCCAAAGCCCGGCGCGAAGCTGGGGAGAAACCAGGGCGTGGTCGTCATGGCCAGCGGCGGCAAGGGGTTTGGCTCGCTGCCGGCGGCCGACGGATCACGTTGGCTGTGCAAGCGCGCTCGCTTCACTGTTCCCCGGGGTGCCCCGCTCCAGAGAGTGCAGGTCGTCCTTATTCCGGGAGAGGCCGACAAGGAATACGTCTACGACCGGGTTCATAGGCCCGGCGATGACGTCCGCGTCAACGTTACAGGCCGCAAGGGCTGGCGCGTGAAGGTCCTGCTGGTGGGCAAGGAGATCCTGGCGGAGACCCTGTAGCTGCCCAGTGACTGCTGTTCCTGAGACGGGTACCGATTCTTCCACAGGGCGGGTTCCGTGGCGTCAACCGATGTCGATCTGATTAAGCGATGCCAGGCGGGTGAGCGATCGGCGTTCGATGCGCTGGTCCAGCGTCACTATGCCCTCGCGTACAACATCGCCTACCGGATGCTTGGCGACGCCGACCTGAGCAGCGATGCTATCCAGGTTGCCTTCGTCCGCGCCTACAAGGCGATCGGCCGTTTCAGACATGACGCAACTTTCTCCACGTGGCTGTACCGGATCGTCACGAATGTGTGCCTTGACAACCTGCGCCAGCGAGAACGCGGCACCGCGAGCCTCACACTGGTCAATGACGACGAGGGCGGCCTTGAGGAGCGCGACATACCGGACGTTGAGCAGGACCCGGCTTCGACGACGCAGCAGCGTGAGAGGCAAGAGACGGTCCAGCGAGCGCTCTTGAGGCTGGGCGAAGAGCACCGCCAGATCCTCGTGATGTACGACCTGTCGGGACTGGCCTACGACGAGATAAGCGACGCATTGGAGATTCCGTTGGGCACCGTAAAATCACGGCTGAACCGGGCGCGGCACGCGCTCAAAGAGGAACTGGCCGAGCACATGGAACTTTTCCAGTGAGCCGGTAGTCATAGCTTCGACCGCCCCCCATCTGGAAGGACGTGGGCCGGCACTGAAGTCTGCAGGGGACGACTATGACGTGTTCGCAATGCCGTGACAATTTCACCGAGTACCTGGCGGACGGGCTGCCTGCCGAGGCGCGGCGTGCCCTTGAGGAGCACCTCGGTCAGTGCGAGGAGTGCGCTGACGACTTCGCTGCCTTCTCCGCGACTGTCGGCGCGCTGCGTGGTCTCGAGCCCGTAGCCCCGCCTGCCGGCCTTCTGGAGCAGATCGGTCAGGCGGTGAGCGCTGCGGACGATGCCGTCCCCCCTATTGAGGTCCCCAGGAAGCGGCGCTGGTCATGGCAGCACGCGGGCGCCGTGGCCGTAGCGGCGTCTCTGCTTATCGGCTTCGCCACGATCTACCAGCGTGGTCTCATCTCGCCGGAGGGCGTTCTGACCAGCCCCCAGGTGGCGGCTGTTCGCAGCGACAAGTCTGCGGCCGAGGCCCCGGCGTCCGCACCGTCACCTGCTCGGGAGGCCGGCGCCGACATGGGTGCGGGGGCGACCACCGCCGAGGCCGCCATGGGTCGGTCCGATCTCGCCGAAGGCGCCGAGGCTGCCCCGGATATTGAGGCAGAAGAGGCCTCCATGGGTGCGCGCTTCGCTCTTGATGATGAGCCAGAAGCACGCGGCCCCACGGGCCGGCCCGCGAAGAGAACCGGACGCGCCGCACGCCGTCGCCCGGAGCGCGTGAGGCCAACGACGGCGGCCACTGAGCCGTCCCCTTCTGCCGTGCGTCCCGCACCTTCACTTGCGCTTGGGGAACCGGACGATAGCGGGGGGATGCACCAGCCCCGCCCGCCCAGTGTTCTCTCACCCGCGCCCTCGATCACTTCAGAGGTCTCCCGGCCCCCAACGCCCAGAACTCCAAGCATGGCAGACGCTGCTGGCCCGCACGGCGAGCGTGGCCCGGTTGGCGCTGCCGGCCCCGCCGGCCCCGCCGGCCCTGCCAGGGCGTTATCCATGGCTCCCGCGCCCTCTCGGGGAGCGGCCATGATGATGGGCGCCGCGATGGCGCCGGAGACTGAGGAGACGGCTCCCGGTGGGGGCGGATACGCGGGCATGCCGGGAGGAGGCGCGAAGACGTTCTCCCTTGGGGGGATCAATGGGCCGGCCGGGTCCGGAGGATCAAGCGGCTCCCGGTCCAGGAGCCCATTGACCTACGCCGCGGGGGGCATGGTCGGCCCACAGCCCGAGACCGAAGCAATGGACAGTTGCGTACCGGCTACCGCAGCCGGCCCCGGGGAACCCGATGGCGTTTCTCCGGGGATCGAAGTGACTTTTATGCCACCCAAGCGCCGCGAGGTCGGGACGACTGAGATCGGCGCGATCGTCCTCAAGGCCGATCGAGCCGTGCCTCACGCAGTGGTCCGTGTGACCCCGGGGCCCGGGCTCAGTGTGACAAATGCAGCACGGTCTGGTGTCTTGTTCTCCGGGCCTCTGCGCGCGAACCGCCGCACGACCCTCGCCGTCGGCCTTCAGGCTAGCAGACCGGGAGCGCAACGCCTGCAGATTTCGGTGGATTCCGATGTCCCCGAGGCTAACGCGAAGCTCGACGTGCGGAGACTCGAATACGCGCGGGGCACCGGCGTCCCGCAGCCGAAGCCGGCTACGGCTCCCCGCCCGCGCGATGTCAGCGTGGTCTTCGATGAGACGCCGATCCGTGACGCTTTCATGGCTATCTCGCGCCAGGCTGATGTGATCATCGACCTCGCTCCTGAAGTGACCGGCACGCGGGTCAATGCGCAGTTGAACCGGGTTCCCGTTGAGGCGGCCGTCCGGATCCTGTGTGACGAAGCCGGCTGCGATGTCACCAAGGACGGCGTGGGTTACAGGGTGACTGTTCCGTGATGGCGCGGTATCAGAACACTAACACTATGCAGCGGGCCGCTCCCTCGTATCGGGGCGGCCCGTCGGGCGTCTATCATGGATACCGAATGGCTCCAATCCCAACTGGCGACGGCACGGCTCGGGCACACCGTCGAGCACCACGCCGCCACGACCTCGACCAACGACCGCGCCGCCATCCTCGCGCGAGGCGGTGCGGCAGAGGGCGTCTGCGTCACGGCGGACACACAGACGGCAGGCCGGGGGCGTCTCGACCGCACTTGGTACGACACTCCGGGGCACTGCTTGCTCACGTCCGTGATCCTACGGCCGCAGATGTCCGCGCGACACTGGCCGCTGATCGGCCTCGCGACATGCGTGGCGATCGCCGAGGCAATCCGCGATATGTTCGGTGTCCCGGCCGCGACGAAGTGGCCCAATGACGTGGTCCTCGCAGGCCCTGGTGGCCTGTCGCTCACGGGCCCGCGCAAGCTTGCCGGGATACTGCTGGAAGGGTCCGGGGACGCCGTCATCCTTGGCTTCGGCGTCAATGTGCTCTCGACGCCGGACACACGCGACGAGTGTCGTGGACTTGCCCCATGCAGCTTGGCGGACGCATCCCGTGTCGAGGTCTCTCGCGAGGCGCTGCTGGTAGGCGTTCTTCGCTTGCTGGACGATCTCTACGGTGTCCTGGAGGCCGGTCGAACTGATGATGTCCTGGCGCGCTTCCGGCGGCTTGACACCACGCTCGGAAAGACGGTAACGTTGATGGCTGGGGGAGAAACTGTCTGCGGCACGATGCGCGCGATCGGCACCGATGGCCAGGCGGTCATCTCGACGCCCGATGGCATCCGTAGCTTCGCGGCCGGCGACCTGACCGTCCCCAACATACTCACACCGGACGAGGTTGGCGACCCTTGATTGCAGGCCGACACACGCTCCCCGTG